>NZ_JBSFPS010000020.1:0-59011 GCF_053588315.1 Streptosporangium sp. NPDC003464
CGGCAGAGGTTCACCGCAGGGGTGCCATACACGGATCACGACCTGATCCATGCCAGGCCGGAGGCGGCTGGGGGACGTGGCCGGGCGGGGCGTGGCCCCCGGCGGCCGGGGGCGCCTGCGGGGCCGGGACGGGGAAGTGGGCGCGGGCGGCCGCCATGCACTCCAGCAGCGCCTGCTGCTCCTCGTCGAACGTGCGCTCACCGATCATGCGGCGCCTGGCCCGCTCGTGGAGCAGGCCGAGCTCGGTGGCCGCGAGCTGGTAGTCGTTCATCGCCCGCAGCCCGGTCCGGCCGCCCTCCGTCCTGGCCCACTGCCTGGCCCCGCGGCGGCCCGGCAGCGAGGAGAGCATGGCCACGTCGTGGGGGCCCACCAGACCGGTCGCCTGGTAGGCGGGCAGGTAGGTCTGGATGAGCCCGATGATGCGCTTGCGGTCCCGGAAGACGATCGCGATCAGGACGAACAGCACGACCATCAGCAGCACGTAGGCGATGGCCAGGCCGCCGATGCCGACGTAGGAGGCGAAGCCGTTCCAGATGCCGTGTAGCAGCATCGCGCCGATCCAGCCCGCGGCGATCACGAAGATCCGCACCGGCCCCTGGCGCTGCGCGGCGTAGGCCACCGCGACCCCGATCATCGAGGTGAACAGCGGATGCGCGAACGGCGACAGGATGCCCCGCAGCACGACGGTCACCGCCAGGCCCTGCGCGCCCATGTCGTCGAGCGCGGCCACGTAGTAGCTGACGTTCTCGCTCATCGCGAAGCCGAGGCCGACCATGCTGGCGTAGATGATGCCGTCGGTGGGCCCGTCGAGCTCGGCCCGCTTGAACCTGAGCAGGCCCAGCAGGACCAGCCCCTTCATCGTCTCCTCCACGACGGGCGCGCCGAAGGTCGCGGCGATGTTGCGGGAGCTGTCGTAGCCCAGCCGGACGGTGTTCTCGATGTAGATCAGGTTGAAGGAGTTGATCAGGCCCGCGACCAGGACCGCCACGCCCGCCCCCCAGGCGAACGCGAAGATCAGGTTGCTCCGCGGCTCCGGCTCCATGCGGTCCAGCGCGAGCACCGCGGCCAGCAGCACCGGGACCGGCGCCAGGGCCAGCGCGAGCGCGATGAAGAAGTAGACCGGATCGCCGTTCAGCACGTCGAAGGAGAACGACGCCAGCGCGCACAGCCCGGCCACGACAAGCCCGGCGATCAGCGCGACAGACGGGCGGTCCTTGAACACCCACCGAGGATCACGGCTTGCCATGTGGCAACCGTAACCGCTGACGTCCTCGCCGTGCACGACGGCGGGGGATTCCCGGGAGCGCAGTGCCCGCCGCGGCCCGGCCGGGCCGCTCAGACGAGCATCGAGTCGACGGCGACGGCGAGGAACAGCAGCGCCAGGTAGGCGTTGGACCAGTGGAAGAAGCGCATCGGGCGCAGGTCCACGCCGGTCTTGCCGGCGTTGACGCGGCCGAGGAGGCGATAGACCTCCCACAGGCAGGCGGCGCCGAGGACGACGGCCACGGCGGGGTAGAGCAGCGTGGTGCCGGCGATCGGCCACAGCAGCAGCGAGCACAGCACCGTCGCCCAGGTGTAGGCGATGCTCTCCAGCACCACGCGGCGCTCGGTGGCGACCACCGGGAGCATGGGGACCTTCGCGGCGGCGTAGTCCTCCTTGTAACGCATGGCGAGGGTCCAGGTGTGCGGCGGGGTCCAGAAGAAGACCACGCCGAACAGCACCACCGGGGCCCAGTCGAGGCTGCCGGTGATGCCGGCCCAGCCGATCAGCACCGGCATGCACCCCGCCAGGCCCCCCCACACCACGTTCTGGGAGGTCCGCCGCTTCAGGATCATCGAGTAGACGAGGACGTAGAACAGGTTGGCCGCCAGCGACAGGCCGGCCGCGAGCCAATTCACCGTCAAGCCGAGGCCAAGAGTGGACAGCACGCCGAGGACGACCCCGAAAATGAGCGCGTTGCCCGGCGGGACCTGGTCGCGGGCCAGCGGCCGGCGCCGGGTGCGGCGCATCGCGGCGTCGATGTCACGGTCGATGTAGCAGTTCAGCGCGTTCGCGCTGCCCGCCGACAGGGTGCCGAACACCAGGGTGGACACGGCGATCCACAGCGGCGGCAGGCCACGGGCGGCCAGGAACATCACCGGCAGCGTCGTGATCAGCAGCAGCTCGATGATCCGCGGCTTGGTGAGGGCGACGTAGGCCTTCACGACGTCGCCGAGCGAACGCGGCGCGACGGCGTCCGTCGCGCCCGTCGCCGACGGGGCCGTCGATTGCTTGTCGGTCAGCACCATCTAAGGCGCTTCCAGCACGTGCGGGGTCAACGCGTAACCTCTGATTAGAGCGAATCCGTGAATGCGGGCACCAGCCAGCCTTGAAGACTCAACTGTAGTTGTTGGGGTGGCCGGTTCCGGCATGGGGTGCGGGGGCGGCACGACGGGATGCCTCGTGGGCGTTCCGTCCGCGCAGCTCACCACTCCTGTGGGCTCGCCCCGGATCGGCCTACGCAACGGTAGCGAGGCCGACCCGTTAGGGTCCGGTGTGGGCGGGAAAAGCCAAACCGGCGCCACCATCACACGACAAGATCCGGAGATCGAGCACTTGAGCAGCGAACTCGTGCCAGCCCTTGAATGGAGCGACCTGGACCGTCAGGCGGTCGACGTCGTCCGGGCCCTGGCAATGGACGCGGTAGAGAAGGCGGGTTCGGGCCACCCGGGCACCGCGATGAGCCTCGCGCCCGCCGCGTACCTGCTTTTCCAGCAGACGTTGCGGCACGACCCTTCCGACCCCACCTGGGTGGGCCGGGACCGTTTTGTTCTTTCCGCTGGACACACCAGTCTGACGCTTTACATCCAGCTCTTCCTTTCGGGCTACGGCCTGTCCCTGGACGATCTGAAGGGGCTGCGCCAGTGGGGCAGCCTGACCCCGGGCCACCCGGAGCACGGGCACACCGTCGGCGTGGAGACCACCACCGGCCCGCTGGGCCAGGGGCTGGGCAACGCGGTGGGCATGGCCATGGCCGCCCGCCGCGAGCGCGGCCTCTTCGACCCGGACGCGGCCCCGGGCACCAGCCCGTTCGACCACATGATCTGGTGCATCGCCTCCGAGGGTGACATCGAGGAGGGCGTCAGCCACGAGGTCAGCGCCATCGCCGGCCACCAGAAGCTGGGCAACCTGGTCGTCGTCTTCGACAGCAACCACATCTCGATCGAGGACGACACCCAGATCGCGCTGAGCGAGGACATCGCCAAGCGCTACGAGGCCTACGGCTGGCACGTCCAGACGGTCGACTGGACCAACGACGGCGAATACACCGAGGACGTCGAGGCGCTGCACCAGGCCCTGGAGGCCGCGCGCGCCGAGACCGACCGGCCGTCGTTCATCCGCCTGCGCACCGTCATCGGCTGGCCCGCCCCGAACAAGCAGAACACCGGCAAGGCCCACGGCTCGGCCCTGGGCGCCGAGGAGATCGCCGCCACCAAGACGGTCATGGGCCAGGACCCGGCCAAGAGCTTCGACGTCCCGGCCGAGGTGCTGGAGCACGCCCGCAAGGTCGTCGAGCGCGGCCGCGCGGCCCACTCCGAGTGGGAGAAGGCCTACCAGAACTGGCGCTCGGCCAACCCCGAGCGGGCGGCCGAGTTCGACCGGATCAGCGCGCGGCGGCTGCCGTCGGGCTGGGCCGAGGCGCTGCCGTCCTTCGAGCCCGGCGCCGCCGTCGCCACCCGCAAGGCCTCCGGCGAGGTGCTCAACAGCCTCGCGCCCGTGCTGCCCGAGCTGTGGGGCGGTTCGGCCGACCTGGCCGAGTCCAACAACACCACGATGAAGGGCGAGCCGTCCTTCATCCCGGAGGAATACCAGACCAAGGAGTTCCCGGGCAACCGCTACGGGCGCACCCTGCACTTCGGCATCCGCGAGCACGGCATGGGGTCGATCCTCAACGGCATCGCGCTGCACAACGGCACCCGCCCCTACGGCGGCACGTTCCTGGTCTTCAGCGACTACATGCGCCCCGCCGTACGGCTGGCGGCGCTGATGAAGCTGCCGGTCACCTACGTGTGGACGCACGACTCCATCGGCCTGGGCGAGGACGGCCCGACCCACCAGCCGGTCGAGCACCTGTGGGCGCTGCGCGCCATCCCGGGCCTGGACGTCGTCCGCCCGGCCGACGCCAACGAGACCGCCGCCGCCTGGCGGGTCGTGCTGGAGCACGGCGACCGCCCGGCCGCGCTGGCGCTGACCCGCCAGAACCTCCCGGTCTACGCGGGCACCGCCGACGCCACGAAGGTCGCCCGCGGCGCCTACGTCCTGGAGGACGCCTCCAACGGCCAGCCCGAGGTGATCCTGATCGGCACCGGCTCGGAGGTCCAGCTCGCCGTGGAGGCCCGCGCGATGCTGGAGGCCGAGGGCATCCCGGCCCGGGTCGTGTCGATGCCCTGCGTCGAGTGGTTCCAGGCCCAGGACGCGGCCTACCAGCAGACGGTGCTGCCCTCGGCGGTCCGCGCGCGCGTCGCCGTCGAAGCGGGAATCGCGCTGGGCTGGCGGCAGTTCGTGGGAGATGAAGGGGAAGTGGTCAGCCTGGAGCACTTCGGCGCCTCGGCTCCCTACAAGACCCTTTTCGAGCAGTTCGGACTGACCGCCGAGCGCGTGGCCGCCGCCGCCAAGGGGAGCCTCGCACGGACCGGGGCCGACAAGGGCGAGACGACGGGAAACTGATCATGAGTGAGATCCTTAAGAAGCTCTCCGAGCAGGGTGTCTCCATCTGGCTGGACGACATCAGCCGCGAGCGCCTGCGCACCGGCAACCTGGAGTCGCTGATCCGCGACAAGCACGTGGTCGGTGTCACCTCCAACCCGACGATCTTCGCCTCGGCGCTGAGCAAGGGCGACGCCTACGACAGCCAGCTCCACGACCTGTCGGTGCGCGGGGTGGACGTCGAGGAGGCGGTGCGCGCCATCACCACCTACGACATCCGCTGGGCCGCCGACGTGCTCAGGCCGGTCTACGACGCCACCGGCGGCGTGGACGGCCGGGTCTCCATCGAGGTGGACCCCCGCCTGGCCAGGGAGACCGACAAGACCGTCGCCGAGGCGCGCGCGCTGTGGTGGATGGTCGACCGTCCCAACCTGTTCATCAAGATCCCGGCCACGGTCGAGGGGCTGCCCGCGATCACCCAGGCGATCTCCGAGGGCATCAGCGTCAACGTCACGCTGATCTTCTCCCTGGAGCGCTACCGCGCCGTGATGGACGCCTGGCTGACGGGTCTGGAGCGCGCGCAGGCCAACGGCCTGGACCTGGCCGGCATCGAGTCGGTGGCCTCGTTCTTCGTCAGCCGCGTGGACAGCGAGATCGACAAGCGCCTGGAGAAGACCGGCACGCCCGAGGCCAAGGCGCTCAAGGGCAAGGCGGCCATCGCCAACGCCCGCCTCGCCTTCGCCGCCTTCGAGGATGTGGTCAACTCTCCGCGCTGGCAGGCGCTGGCCGCGGCCGGGGCCCGTCCGCAGCGCCCGCTGTGGGCCTCCACCGGCACCAAGGACCCGAGCTACCCCGACACCCTCTACGTCGACGAGCTCGTCACCTCGGGCACGGTCAACACGATGCCGGAGAAGACCCTCGACGCCGTGGCCGGCCACGGCCGGATCGACGGCGACACCATCCGCCCCTTCTACGAGGACGCCTGGAACACCATGGCCGCTCTCAAGGAGGTGGGCATCGACTACGACGACGTGGTGAGGGTGCTGGAGGAGGAGGGCGTGGAGAAGTTCGAAGCGTCCTGGAACGAGCTCCTGGCCACCGTCTCCGCCGAGCTGCGGAAGGCGTGAACCATATGTCAGTGTCCGTGACGTTCAGCGAGGAGCGCCTGGCCGAACAGGCCGCTGAGACGGCCCGGCGGCTGGCCGCCGAAGGGGTGCCCGCGGCCCTGGCCGCCGGCGACCCCGCCCTGTGGGGTCCGGAGGCCCAGCCCGAGGCGGCGATCCGCCTCGGCTGGCTCGGCCTCCCGCGGACCAGCAGGGAGCTGCTGCCGGAGATCGGCAAGCTCGTCGAGCGGGTCCGCGCGGAGGGCCTGGACCACGTGGTCCTGGCGGGCATGGGCGGCTCCTCGCTCGCCCCGGAGGTCATCTGCGCCACCGCCGACGTGCCGCTGACCGTGCTCGACACCACCGACCCCGGTCAGGTGCGCAGGGCGCTGGAGGACCGCCTGGAGCGCACGATCGTGGTCGTCGCCAGCAAGAGCGGCGGCACGGTCGAGACCGACAGCCACCGGCGGATCTACGAGAAGGCCTTCCGCGAGGCGGGGATCGACCCGGCCGAGCGGATCGTCGTGGTCACCGACCCGGGCTCGCCGCTGGAGCAGACCGCCGCGGAGGCGGGCTACCGGGTCTTCCTGGCCGACCCCGACGTGGGCGGCCGCTACAGCGCCCTGTCGGCCTTCGGCCTGGTGCCCAGCGCGCTGGCCGGGGCCGACGTCCAGCAGTTGCTGGACGACGCGGCCGCGGTGCAGCCGCTGCTCGCGCAGGCCGAGGGCAACCCCGGCCTGGACCTCGGCGCCGCCCTGGGCGCCGCCGCGGTCGCCGGCCGCGACAAGCTCGTGCTGGAGGACAGCCTCTCGGAGATCAACGGTCTGCCCGACTGGATCGAGCAGCTGGTCGCCGAGTCCACCGGCAAGAACGGCAAGGGCATCCTGCCGATCGTCGGCGCCGACCCGGGCGAGGCCGAGGACGAGCTGGTCGCCGGGATCGACTCCGACGGCGCCGTGACCGTCAGCGGGCCGCTGGGCGCGCAGTTCCTCGTCTGGGAGTACGCCACGGCCGTCGCCGGCCGCGTCCTGGGCATCAACCCGTTCGACCAGCCGAACGTGGCCGAGTCCAAGGAGAACACCGGCGAGCTGCTGGACCGGACGGAGCTGCCGGTCGGCACCCCGATCCTGGTCGACGGCCCGGTCGAGGTCTACGGCGAGCTGCCCGGCCCGGAGGCCCCCAAGGACCTGTCCGAGGTGTTCACCCAGCTGCTGGAGGCCGTCCCCGGCGACGGCTATCTCGCGATCATGGCCTACCTCGACCGGGAGGCGGCCTTCGACGCCCCCCACGCCGAGGGTGCCTCGTTCGAGGAGATGACCGACGCGTGGAGCGCGGCCGACCCGGCCACGCTGCGCGCGCAGCTCGCGGTCCGGACCGAGCGGCCGATCACCTTCGGCTGGGGTCCCCGGTTCCTGCACTCCACCGGCCAGTACCACAAGGGTGGTCCGCAGAACGGCGTGTTCCTGCAGATCACCGGGGCCGTGGAGGAGGACGTCGAGGTGCCCGGCAGGCCCTACACCCTGGGCCGCCTCCAGCTCGCGCAGGCTCTGGGAGACCAGGGCGCGCTGGCCAAGCGCGGGCGTCCCACCGTACGGCTGCACCTGACCGATCGCGCGGCCGGTGTCGCGCGCCTGCTCGCGGCAGCGCGGGAGGTCTGAATGGCCAAGGAACGCTCGACGGCGCAGGCCGACACGGCCGAGCCCGAGACCACCCCGACGGACGCCGCGCAGGCCGACGGCCTGCCGGCGGCCGGGGCGCACGCCGAGGAGTCGGTGACCGTCGCCTCGGCGGCCGCGACCGCCGCCACCACCGAGGAGGTGGTGCGGACCAACCCGCTGCGCGACCCGCGCGACAAGCGGCTGCCGCGGGTGGCGGGACCGTGCGTGCTGGTGCTGTTCGGCGTGACGGGCGACCTGGCGCGCAAGAAGCTGCTGCCGGCGATCTACGACCTGGCGAACCGGGGGCTGCTGCCCCCGGGCTTCTCCCTGGTCGGCTTCGCCCGCCGCGACTGGAAGGACCAGGACTTCGCGCAGCTCACCCATGACGCCGTCAAGGAGCACGCGCGCACGCCCTTCCGCGAGGAGGTCTGGAAGCAGCTGTCGGAGGGCATCTTCTTCTGCCCGGGCGAGTTCACCGACGACGGCGCGTTCGACGCGCTGGCCATGATGCTCAAGGAGATCGACCAGACCCGGGGCACCGGCGGCAACTACGGTTTCTACCTGTCGGTCCCGCCGAAGTTCTTCCCGGTCGTGGTCGAGCAGCTCAAGCGGACCGGGCTGGCGCACGGCCCCGAGGGGTCCTGGCGCCGGGTGGTGATCGAGAAGCCCTTCGGGCACGACCTGAAGAGCGCCCAGGAGCTCAACGCGATCACCAGCGCGGTCTTCCCGGAGAGCTCGGTGTTCCGCATCGACCACTACCTGGGCAAGGAGACCGTCCAGAACATCCTGGCGCTGCGCTTCGCCAACAACCTGTTCGAGCCGATCTGGAACCGGAGCTACGTCGACCACGTCCAGATCACGATGGCCGAGGACATCGGCATCGGCGGCCGGGCGGGTTACTACGACGGCATCGGCGCGGCCCGGGACGTGATCCAGAACCACCTGCTCCAGCTGCTGGCCCTGGTGGCGATGGAGGACCCGACGTCGTTCGAGGCCAACTCGCTGCGCCGGGAGAAGGAGAAGGTCCTCAAGGCCGTGCAGCTGCCGCACGACCTGACGGAGGCCACCGCGCGCGGCCGCTACGCGTCAGGCTGGCAGGGTGGCGAGCCGGTCGTCGGCTACACCCAGGAGGATGGCATCCCGCCGGACTCCATCACCGAGACCTACGCCGCCATCAAGCTGGAGATCGCCAACCGGCGCTGGGCCGGGGTGCCGTTCTACCTGCGCACCGGCAAGCGGCTGAGCCGCCGGGTGACGGAGGTCGCCGTGGTGTTCCAGCGCGCGCCGCACCTGCCCTTCAGCAAGGACGACACCGAGATCCTGGGGCAGAACGCCCTGGTCATCCGGGTCCAGCCGGATGAGGGCATCACGGTGCGGTTCGGCTCCAAGGTGCCCGGCACCGCCATGGAGGTCCGGGACGTCTCGATGGACTTCGCCTACGGCGAGTCGTTCATGGAGTCCTCTCCCGAGGCCTACGAGCGGCTGCTGCTGGACGTGCTGATCGGTGACCCGCCGCTCTTCCCGCATCAGCGCGAGGTCGAGCTGTCGTGGAAGATCCTCGACCCGATCGAGGAGTTCTGGGCCTCCCAGGGACCGCCGGAGGAGTATCCGGCGGGCACCTGGGGTCCCAAGTCGGCCGACGAGATGATGGCCCGCGACGGACGCGCGTGGAGGAGGTTGTAAATGGCGAGCTTCATGCTCAGCGACACGACCGCGTCGAAGATCTCCTCACAGCTCACCCAGCTGCGCCACCAGATGGGCACCCCCGCGGTCGGCATGGTGCTGACCCTGGTGGTGATCAGCGACGAGAGCAACCAGTACGACGCGGTCCGGGCCGCGACCGAGGCGGCCAGGGAGCACCCCTCCCGGATACTGGTCGTCATCCCCCGCGACCCGCAGGAGCCCAACCGGCTCGACGCCGAGCTGCGCTTCGGCGAGTCCACCCCGGGCGAGGTGATCCTGCTGCGCCTGTACGGCGAGCTCACCGAGCACGCCGAATCGGTGGTCGGGCCGCTGCTGCTCACCGACACCCCGGTGGTGGCCTGGTGGCCGGGCGACTGCCCGGAGGTGCCCGCCAAGGACCCGATCGGCATGCTCGCCCAGCGCCGCATCGTCGACGCCCGGTCGGCGGCCGACTCGGTGCAGGCGATCACCAGCCGGGCCCGCGGCTACGTCCCCGGCGACACCGACCTGGCCTGGACCCGGCTGACGTCGTGGCGGAGCCTGCTGGCCGCCGCGTTCGACCAGACGGTGGGCAAGGTCAAGAAGGGCGAGGTGGCGGCCGTGCCCGGCCACGCCAGCGCCCTTCTGCTGGGGGCCTGGCTCAGCGAGCGCCTGGGCGCCCAGGTGAAGGTCTCCGAGTCGGCGGGTCCCGGCCTGACCACGGTCAAGCTGGTCACCCCCGAGGGCGACATCTCCATCAACCGGGGCGACGGCCGCCTGGCCACCCTGTCCCGGCCGGGCCAGCCGGACCGGCGGGTCGCCCTGATCCGCCGCCCGACGTCGGAGCTGCTCGCCGAGGAGCTCCGGCGGCTGGACCCCGACGAGATCTACGAGGCCGCGATCCGGCGACTCGCCCGGACGCACAGGTCCTGACCTGTGAGCGCCCCGCGGTCGTCCGCGGGGCGCTCCTTTTCATCGAAAGCCCGTCGAGAGAGAAGTCCCCGTGAGCGTTCCCACCGTGATCATCCACCGCGACGCCGACATGCTCGCCAAGGCCGCCGCCGCCCGGGTGATCACCCGCACGGTCGACGTGCAGTCGGGCAAGGGCTCGGCCTCGCTGGTGCTGACCGGCGGCACCATCGGCATCGCCACGTTGGCCGAGATCGCCGCCAGCCCCGCCCGCGACGCCATCGACTGGCGCAACCTGGACATCTGGTGGGGCGACGAGCGCTTCCTGCCCTCCGGCCACCCCGAGCGCAACGAGACCGGCGCCCGCAAGGCCCTCCTCGACCACGTCGACGTCGACCCCGCCCGCGTCCACGTGATGCGCGGCCCCGATTCGGGCATGACCGCCGAGGAGTCCGCCGAGGCCTACGCCGAGGAGCTGCGCCGGGCCGCACGTCCGGAAGACCACGGCCCGGCGCCGTCGTTCGACGTCATGATGCTGGGCATGGGCCCGGACAGCCACGTGGCCTCGCTGTTCCCGGGTATGCCGGCCCTGTACGAGACGCGCCCGGTGGTGGCGGTGCACGGCGCTCCCAAGCCCCCGCCCACCCGCATCTCGCTCACGCTGCCGGTCATCCAGGGGGCGCGTGAGGTGTGGGTGATCGCCGCCGGCGAGGAGAAGGCGGGAGCCGTACGGCTGGCGCTGTCGGACTCGGGTCCGGTGCAGGTCCCGGCGGCGGGTGCGCGTGGCCGGCAGGGGACGCTGTTCCTGCTGGACAGGGCGTCCGCCTCGAAGATCCCCTCGTCCCTGGGACGGCTCTCCTCCCCCTGAGCCCTCCCCGGCCTGCCCCTGAGCCCTCCCCGGCCTGCCCTGAGCCCCCCGGAGCCCTCCGAGCCGGCCTGTCGTCGGTGAAGGTGCCGTGGACGGTCCCGGCACCGGCGACGGTCGGCGCGGGCCGGACGCGTCAGGATCTGGATCAAGGTCCGTGAAGCGGTGACAGTGCGTGACGATCACCAGCGGGTGAGGAGCACGTGCTTCCGGAGAAGCGGTGTGCACGCTTGGCCACTTGAGCTATCTTGTCCGACATGATCACCGAGGGCTGGTTGGCGGACACCCGGGCGTCCTACGACACCGTCGCCGCAAGCTATGCGGACCGGGTGCGCGACCTGCTCGATCAAACGCCCTACGAACGCGCGTTCCTGGCGCTGTTCGCCGATCTGGTGCGGACCGCCGGCCGGGGGCCGGTTGCGGACGTGGGATGCGGCTCCGGGAGGATCACGGCCTACCTGCAAAAACTGGGCGTGGACGCGTTCGGGATCGACCTGTCGCCCGCGATGGTCGAGGTAGCTCGGCGCGATCACCCCGGCCTGCGGTTCGAAGTCGGTTCCATGACGGACCTCGAACTCGCCGACGCCTCGATGGCCGGTCTGGTCGCCTGGTACTCGCTGATCCACGTTCCCGACGAGGAGATCGGCGCGGTCTTCACGCACTTCCATCGAGTGTTGCGGCCCGACGGTCCACTGCTGCTCGGCTTCCACGTGGGCGATGGGTCCAGATTGATCACCAAAGGCTACGGGGAGCATCCGATGAGGGTCTACGTCCATCGCCGCCGGCCTGATCAAGTGGCCGCCTGGCTCAACGACGCCGGCTTCACGGTCGAGGCGCAGATGACTCTGAGCTCAGCCGAGAGCACACTCGGGGGAGTTCTCATGGCGCGTCGGCGGCCTGATACCCAGCAGGGGTGAATCGCCCCGACTTCGACAGGGACCAGGGGCATACCACCTCGACGGTTGATTCGACGGGGTCCGTCGGGCTGGTAGTGAAGATTTTTGAGGACCGTCAGAGCTGGATCCGCTCGGTGTCTCACTCCCGCAGGCGGCTCAGCGCCTGCATGGCCTCGCGCTCTATGCGTGAAAGATCGCACAGGACGGTGCCCGCCTGCGCGAGATACCGCGCCTCGCCTGATTCGCCGGCTTCTGTGATCAATGCTGCGGCTCCCGTCCACAGGGTGGCCGCCTCGGCGTACAGCCCGTGGCCGGTGCGCAGGTGGCTGCTGTCGAGCAGTTGGGTGCAGTCGGCGAGGAAGTCGCGGTAGAGATTACGGAACAGGGCGCCGCCGGTGCCGGCCTTCTCCATCAGGAGGGCGGCCTGAGGCAGGTCCCGTCGCGGGTTGTCGGTCCGCTGGAGCCAGGTGCGTACCAGCTTCCCGGCCCGCTCGATGCCACGGTGACCCAGGTTGGCGATGGGCGGGTTGAGGAAGGCGTCGGCGCAGGCGGTGATGGCGGGAATGATCCGGTCCCGCGGGGAGGGCAGGCTCCTCGGAGCGGTGAGGGTGAAGGACCGGTGCTTGGCGGTCATCGGGCCGCGCGCGGCCCTGGCCTGGGCGAGGCTGGTCAGGCTGGTGGACACCGCTCCGCCCTGCTGGGCGGTGTCCACCAGGTAGGCGTCGTGGTCGTCATAGCCGTACATGGCGACGACATGACCGCCGAAGTGCACCTTCGACCCGAAGTAATCCAGGTGGTAGCTGTCGAGCTGCAGTCCGACGGGGCGGCCGGCGTCGATGGGGGCTGCCGCGTTCTCCCATGCCCTGCGGGGGGAAGTGGTCTCCTGGACCAGGAGTTCCAGCCCGAGTCTGGCGGCCAGGTTTCTGGTGAGGTCGAAAGGCTTGACCCGTCCCCCGAGGAAGGGGAAGTCCATGTTCTTGCCGTCCCAGTAGATGAAGGACAGACCGGAGCCGAGGCCGAAGAGCATGGGCTCGGACAGATCGAGCCCCTGGTGCCGCAGCAGCACCCCCAGAGCCGTCGTCTCGCAGTGCTGCATGCCGCGGGCGTCGATGTCTTTCACCGTGGTCATGCCATGCTCTCCTGGACGGGGATGATCAGCCGGGTCATCGGTTCTTCTCGCGGTGCCGCTGTCGGCCCGACGAGACAGGCCTCACGTACGGGCGCTTGCGGGCGCGGTCCGCGCTCGTGGACGGCGGCGGAGAGCACGCGGTAGGCCAGCGGCCGGGCGAAGGTCAGGGCATCACGTGCCTGTTCAGGCGCGTGACAGCGGTATCCGGAGCCGGCGTCCACGCGAGCTGGAGCCGACAGCCCCGTCTCGTCGTGGTGCGGTAGCCGCTTGGCGCCGGGTCGGCACAGGCGGGCGGAGCGCCCGATGGTGAGAAGTCCGTCTTGCACGCCATCATGGTGGACTCTCCCACGGGGGGAGAGTCCACCGCTGTGCCCATCGGCTCCAAGGTCGCCCTGCTCCTCTTCGCCGTCGTCATCGTTCGGGGCGTCCGAGCGTGGAGCTGGGCGACCGCGCCGGAGCTGTGCGGCTGCTTGCTCACCTTCATGGGCCAAGGACCTCAGCCCCGCGGCGCATACATGATCGTCAAGACTCCGGCCAGGCAGATCAGCGCCCCGACCACATCCCAGCGATCGGGCCGGAAGCCGTCGGCGACCATGCCCCACACCAGGGAGCCGGCCACGAACACCCCGCCGTAAGCGGCCAGCACGCGGCCGAAGTTCGGGTCGCTCTGGAAGGTCGCGACGAACCCGTACAGGCCCAACGCGATCACGCCCCCGCCGATCCAGACCAGGCCGCGCTGCTCGCGCACGCCTTGCCAGACCAGCCAGGCGCCACCGATCTCGAACAGCGCGGCCAGGGCGAACAACAGCAGAGAGCGGACGATCGTCATGGCCGTCATTGCACCAGGCCGGACGGGAGCACACGACACCCGGGCCGCCGGCCGGCACCGGTCGGCGTCCGCCGCCGCATCGGCAGGTCTGACCGCGTGCGGCAGCAGCCCTGCTACGGCACCGCCGGCGCCCCCACCACCACGCGACACCGGCTCGCCGTCGACGTCATCCTTCTCGGCGGCAACCGCTGTTCCCGCCTCCCTCGGCCCCGGGGCGGGTCAGGAGCCGGCCCCGTCCAGCGCGTCGATCTCGTCGAGGATCGCCCGCTTGCCCGCCGGGTCCAGGCAGGAGGCGTTGACGGCGTTGCGGGCCAGCGCCGCCAGCGCCCGCCGGTCCAGGCCGAAGACCTCGGCGGCGACCCGGTACTCGTCGCTCAGGGTGGTGGCGAACATGGGCGGGTCGTCGCTGTTCAGGGTGACGTACAGGCCCTCCTCCAGCATGCGTGGCAGGGGATGGTCCTTGATGTGGGCGACCTGGCCGGTGCGGACGTTGGAGGTGGGGCAGACCTCCAGGGGGATCTGGGTGTCGCGGAGGTGGGCGACCAGGCGGGGGTCGTCCAGGCAGGCGATGCCGTGGCCGATCCGCTCGGCGCCCAGCCCGTCGAGGACCTCCCAGATGGTCTCCGGGCCGGTCATCTCCCCCGCGTGCGGGAGGCTGCGCAGCCCGGCGGCGGTGGCGGCGCGGAAGGCGTCTCTGAAGGCGTCCCGGTACGGCGGGCGCTTCTGCTCGATACCGGCCAGGCCAAAACCTACCAATTCCCGGGGAGGTTCCTGGAGGGCATGGTCCAGTGTCACCCGGGCGGCCTCGGCCCCGTACTCGCCGGGGATGTCGAAGATGTAGCCGACCCGGACGCCGTGTTCGGCGGCCGCGCGCCGGGCGGCCAGGTCGAGCGCCTCGGTGACCGCGCGCATGGGCATGCCCACCACGTGGTGGGCGTAGGGAGTGACCGTCAGCTCGACGTAGCGCGCGTTCTGCGCCGCCAGGTCCCCGGCCAGGCCGACCACCAGCGTCTCCACGTCCTCGGGCTCGCGGACCAGGGCGT
The DNA here is from genome assembly GCF_053588315.1 of Streptosporangium sp. NPDC003464. NCBI lineage: Bacteria > Bacillati > Actinomycetota > Actinomycetes > Streptosporangiales > Streptosporangiaceae > Streptosporangium > Streptosporangium sp. NPDC003464. The sequence continues at coordinate 14,782 of NZ_JBSFPS010000020.1, forward strand.
TGACCGCCCCGTAGACCTCGGCGAAGTGCGGGAAGTCGCGGAAGGCGTAGAAGTCGCGCAGCTCCTCCTCCACGGTGGGCACCCGGCTGCCGGGGTGACGCCGGGACAGCTCCAGGACGGTGGGGACGGAGGCGGAGCCGATCAGGTGGACGTGGAGCTCGACCTTGGGGAGCAGGTCGATGAAGGCGTCGATCATCATGGGGCGACCCTACGCACGCCATGTCGGCACACGGTAGGGATAGCGCGTCAATCTCACACAAAAATGTAAGGCTATGGCGTCTTGCCTGGACAGCCGGGTCCGGGCCGGCGGGCGCCGGGGAATCGGACGGACCGGCGGGCACCCCGCCGGCGGGCGGAGCGGGATTCCGCACCGGGACGCCCCTCCCTTCGCGGGAAACCTGGCGCATAGTGGGTGCTAGGAACCCGGCACCCCCACGGAGGCCACTCGTGTTCGAGCGCTTCACAGACCGTGCCCGCCGTGTCGTGGTCCTGGCCCAGGAGGAGGCCCGGCGGCTCGGCCACGACCACATCGGCACCGAGCACATCCTGCTCGGCCTGCTCGGGGAGGACGGCGCCGCCGACCGCGCGCTGCGGGCCGTCGGCATCAGCCGCGAGCAGGTCCGCGACGAGATCGAGGGGATCATCGGCCGGGGCACCGACGCCCCGCCCGGCCACATCCCGTTCACCCCGCGGGCCAAGAAGGTGCTGGAGCTGTCCCTGCGGGAGGCCCTCGACCTGCACCACGGCCACATCGGCACCGAGCACATCCTGCTCGGCCTGATCCGCGAGGGCGAGGGCGTCGCGGCCCAGGTCCTCACCGGGCGGGGCGCCCGGCTGGAGGCCGTACGCGCCCAGGTGCTCACGCTCATCGGGCGGGGCGGCCCCGGCCGCCCGCCGGTCGCCGAGGAGGGCTTCCACGGCGCCGCACACTCGGCCGACGCGCGGCTGGAGCGGATCCAGGAGAGCCTGGACCGCATCGAGCGCCGCCTGGACGCCATGGGAGCGCCCGCGGACCCGGGCCCGCGGGACGACGGCTAGCGTCCACCCGGTCCGGGGCCCCTGAGCGATCCCGGACCGGGCGGACCTGTGACGGGTTCAGCTCGGGGATGCCGTCGCCATCACGCCCACGGCCAGCCTGGCTTCCACCACGCCGGGGTCCTCGGTGTGGCCCAGGGTCGCGCCCAGCGAGACCAGGAGCCTGCGCATGCGCGCGTTGTCCGCCAGCAGGGTGGCCCTGACCTCGGCGAAACCCAGGTCACGGGCCTCGCCGACGATCATCCTGGCCAGTGCCGAGCCCAGGCCCCTGCCCTGCCAGCGGTCCTCGACCAGGAAGGCCATCTCGGCGATGCCGGGGTCGGGGGTGAACATCAGGTTGGCCAGCGCGATGACCTGGCCGTCGTGCCCGGCGACAAGGGAGTGGCCGCGGGTGCGGTCGCAGAGCCGGTCGAAGACGCGGGGCGGCAGCACGGGCATCGAGGTGAAGTAGCGGAACCGGCGCGCCTCGGGCGAGCAGCGGTCGTGCAGGTCACGGACCGCCTCGCGGTAGAGCCGCGTCAGCGGGCGGATCTGCGTCCGGGTGCCGTCGGACAGCTTGACGGCCCGCTCGGTGCCCGCCGGCCGGTGGGGTGGGGGCTGCGCCAGCCGTACGAAGGCGGCGGCCCGGGCGGCCTCGGTCAGCGTGAAGGGCAGCTCCGCCCGGCGCAGCCGGATGGCGCGGCGCGGGGCCACCGGCACGGTCAGCAGCGTCGGGTCCGGCAGGTCGCTCATGTCCGCACCGTAGACCCACCGGGAGTCGTCGGCGCGTAGCAGCTCTCCCAGCAGCTCGGGCAGGCGCCAGGGCATCGCGCGCAGGCGGGAGGCGAGCAGGAGCGCGCGGGTGGGCTCGTCGGTGAGCTGGTGGGCGGTCGCGGCGACGACCTTGACCTGCCGGCCGCCGGCCGCCTCCAGCGCCTCGCGCACGGCCTCGGGCCCGGCGGGGATCTCGGCCACGAACTCGTCCACGGTGCCGTCCGCGTCGGACTGGACGCTCAGGCCCAGGATGTTGCCACCCTTCTCGGCGAGTGCGGCGGCCAGTGAAGCCAGTCGTCCCGGACGCTCGTCAACCGTCGTACGTATCCTCAGAAAACCCATCAGAACGCTCCCTCCGTCAGGCACAGCCTGCCGGAGTCCTGTTACAGACCTGCTACACATGAGTGAGCCCGCCGTTACGTCAGAGATGATCACCCATGACGCGGTTCTACAACGGTTTCCGTCGGATGCTGCGTCGTAATTGACGGATATAGCAGGATATGTGGCCATGAGCACGCGTGTTCCCCGGTCTGGGGATTTTGTCAATGGAGATGTCTCCTTCTGGTACCGCTCCCTCGGCATCCCCACGGCTGGCGCTCCCCTCGACGGCGACCGCGACGCGGACGTGGTGATCGTCGGCGCCGGCTACACCGGCCTGTGGACCGCCTACTACCTGAAGAAGGCCAGCCCGAGCCTGCGGGTCGTGGTGCTGGAGAAGGAGTTCGCCGGGTACGGCGCGTCCGGGCGCAACGGCGGCTGGCTGGTGGGCGAGCTCGCGGGCACCCCGGAACGTTACGCCCGCACGCACGGCACGGACGCGGCCAAGCGGCTCCAGCGGGTGATGTTCGAGGCGATCGACGAGGTCATCGCGGTCGCCAAGGACGAGAACATCGACGCCGACATCGTCAAGGGCGGCGTCACCACGGTCGCCACCAACGCCGCCCAGGACCGGCGGCTGCACCGGCTGCTCGCCCACGAGCGCCACTGGGGCTGGACCGAGGAGGACGTCCGGCTGCTGGACCCGGCCGAGCGGGAGAGCCGCCTGCGGGTCGACGGCGCGGTCAGCGCGATCTGGAGCCCGCACTGCGCCCGGATCCAGCCCGCCAAACTGGCCCGCGGCCTGGCCCGGGCCGTGCGCGACCTGGGGGTGGAGATCTTCGAGCGCACCCCGGTCACCGAGATCGCCCCGCGCGAGGCCCGCACGCCGTACGGCACGGTCCGCGCCGACCACGTCATCCGCGCGACCGAGGGGTTCACCGCCGAGCTGAAGCAGTATCACCGGACCTGGCTGCCGATGAACAGCTCGATGATCGTCACCGAGCCGCTGGGCGAGCTGTGGGACGCGATCGGCTGGGAGGGCTGCGAGCTGCTCGGCGACATGGCGCACTACTACATGTACGCCCAGCGCACCGCCGACGGCCGGATCGCCTTCGGCGGGCGCGGCAAGCCCTACCTGTACGGCTCCCGCGTGGACGACCGGGGCCACACCCACGAGTGGACCGTCGAGGCGCTGTGGGAGCTGCTGACCGGCATGTTCCCCGCGGTGAGGGCCTCCAGGGTCGCGCACGCCTGGTCCGGGGTGCTGGGCGTGCCGCGCGACTGGTGCGCCACCGTGCACCTCGACCGGGCCACCGGCATCGGCTGGGCGGGCGGCTACACCGGCCACGGGGTGACCACCGCCAACCTGGCCGGCCGCACCCTGCGCGACCTGATCCTGCGCGAGGACACGGAGCTGACCGCGCTGCCCTGGGTGGACCGCAAGGTGCGAGGCTGGGAGGTGGAACCACTGCGGTGGATCGGCGTGCACGCCATGTACGACCTGTACCGGCGGGCCGACGCGAGGGAGAAGGCCGGGCTCGGCCGGACCTCCGTCCTGGCGAGTGTCGCCGACTCCATCACCGGACGTTAAGGAGAGTCATGATCTACCTGCCCGACGCCTTTCCCCGCGTCTCGACGGTGACCGAGTGAGCGACATCCTGTTCCGCGGCGGACGGGCCTTCCTGGCCGCCGACGCCTTCGCCGAGGCGGTGCTGGTCCGCGACGGTCGGATCGCCGCGGTGGGCACGGAGGCCGACGTCGTACGGCGGGCGGCCCCCGGCCACGAGACCGTCGACCTCGGCGGCGGCCTGCTGACCCCCGGCTTCACCGACTCCCACATGCACCCGGTCCAGGCCGGGCTGGAGCGGGCCAAGTGCGACCTGGCCGAGGTCTACGGCCTGCCGGAGTATCTGGAGCGGATCGCCGCCTACGCCGGGGCCAACCCGGGCCACGAGTGGATCGACGGCGGCGGCTGGGACATGGCCGCCTTCCCGGGCGGCCTGCCGCACCGCTCCCAGCTCGACTTCATTGACCGCCCGGTGTATCTGATCCAGCGCGACCACCACGCCGCCTGGGTCAACACCCGGGCGCTGGAGCTGGCCGGGATCACCCGCGACACCCCCGACCCGGCCGACGGCCGGATCGAGCGCGACGCGGACGGCACGCCGAGCGGCGTGCTGCACGAGGGCGCGATGGACCTGGTGGGCCTGCTCACCCCGCGCCCCACGGCGCGGGACCTGTCCGAGGCGCTGCTCTCGGCCCAGGCCCACCTGTTCTCCCAGGGCATCACCGGCTGGCAGGACGCCATCGTCGGCTCCTACGCGGGCTCCGACGACCAGCTGCCCACCTACATCGCGGCGGCGGCCTCCGGGCGGTTGAAGGCCCGCGTCGTGGGCGCGCTCTGGTGGGACCGCACGCGCGGCGCCGAGCAGATCCCCGAGCTCATCGAGCGCCGCCGGTCGGCCGAGGGCCTCGAACGCTTCCGCGCCACCTCGGTGAAGATCATGCAGGACGGGATCACCGAGAACTTCACCGCCGCGGTGATCGAGCCCTACTGCCGCTGCGGCGGCACCGGGCTGTCGTACGTGGACCCCGCGCTGCTGAAGGACTACGTCGCCGAGCTGGACCGGCACGGCTTCCAGGTGCACTTCCACGCGATCGGCGAGCGCGCCGTCCGCGAGGCGCTGGACAGCTTCGAGGGGACCGACCCGGCCAACCGGCACCACATCGCGCACCTGCAGATCATCGAGCCGTCCGACGTGCCGCGCTTCGCCGCCCTCGGCGTGACGGCCAACCTGCAGCCGCTGTGGGCCACCCACCACGCCCAGATGGATGAGCTGACGATCCCGTTCCTGGGCGACGAGCGCTCGGCCTGGCAGTATCCGTTCGCCGACCTGCTGAAGGCGGGCACCCGGTTCTGCGCCGGCAGCGACTGGCCGGTCTCCAACGCCGACCCGATCCAGGGGATGCACGTGGCGGTCAACCGCACCGAGCCGGGCAGCTCGGTGCACGCCGACTATCCGACGGCGCAGACGCCGTTCCTGCCCGGCCAGAGCCTGGACCTGGCCACCGCGCTGACCGCCTACACCGCCGGCTCGGCCTGGATCAACCACGACGACGACGCCGGGACGATCACCCCGGGCAACCGCGCCGACCTGGTGGTGCTGGACCGCGACCCGTTCACCGAACCGGCCGCCGACATCTGGCGGACCGAGGTGGCGATGACCTTCGTCGGCGGCGAGCAGGTCTACCGGCGCTGACCTACCGCTCCCGGTGAGCCCCCGTGCGCTCCGCCACCCGCCCGCCGGCGGCCGGACGCACGGGGACGTCCCCGAGCGGGCGGGGAAAACTACTTTGATCATCGCCTGGAATGGGCGATAGTCGCCCCGTGACGCAGACAGAGGGAAACGGCCACCGTACCGCCCGCCCGCTCTGGCGCGACCGCGACTTCGGCGTCTTCTGGGCCTCCCAGACGCTCTCCGTCGCGGGAGACTCCTTCGCCTACATCGCCATCCCGCTGCTGGTGCTACACGTGACCGGGTCGGTCGCGCAGATGGGCCTGCTGACGGGCGTGGCGGGCGCGGCGTCGGTCTGCGCCGGGATCTTCGCGGGGGTCCTGGTGGACCGGCTCGACCGGCGGGCCTTGATGATCTTCTGTGATCTCACCCGGACCGTGCTGTACGGGCTCGTCCCGCTGGTCTGGGCGTTCGGCCCGCAGGTCTGGCTGCTGTACGTGGTGCTGCCGGTGGCCGAGGCCGTCGGGATGGTCTTCCAGGTCACCTACGTGACCGCGGTGCGCAACCTCGTCCCCGGCGAGCGCATCACCGAGGCCAACGGCCGGCTCTACGCGACCTCCGCCGCGGCCGGGATCGGCGGTCCCCTCCTCGCCGGCGTGGTCTCGGGACAGTACGGCCCGACCGCGGCGATCGCCGTCAACGCGGCGAGCTTCGCGGTGTCGGCGATGGGCATCTACTCCCTCCGGTTCTCCCGGGACGGGGACGCCGCGCCCGCGCCGCCGCGCCAGCGGCCCTGGCTGGAACTGCTGGCCGGGGTCCGCTTCCTCTGGGGCCACCCGGTGCTGCGCGCCCTGACCGTCCTGCTGTCCTTCTTCATCTTCCTGACGCTCGGCCTGACCGACGTCCTGATCTATCACCTCAAGCACGATCTCGGCCAGTCCGACGGCACCGTCGGCACGGTCCTCGCGGTCGCGGCGGTGGGCACGGTCGCCGGTTCGCTGATCGTGGCGCCCATCCGCCGCAGGCTGGGTTTCGGCACGTCGTGGATCGGCGCCCTGGCGGTGTCGGGGCTCGCCGTGGCGGCCGTCGGCGCCTCCCGCAGCGTCCCGGTGATCGCCGCTCTGGTGGCCGTCTACCTCGGCGGCGTCAGCGTGGCCGGGATCTGCTCGATGTCACTGCGGCAGCAGGTCACCCCGGACCACCTGCTGGGCCGCGTCACCTCGGCGTTCTGGACCATCCACTTCTCCCTGGGCCCGGTGGGCGCGGCCGTCCTCACCTGGGGGGTGAGCCGCTACGGAGCCACCACGATCTACCCGCTCGCCGGCGCGGGCTGCCTGCTGATCGCGGTGGTCGCCCTGTTCACCCCCATCCGCCGCCCCGACCCCGAGCACACGGGACACGCCGTCCCATGACACGCCCGCTTCGGCGCCCCCGGGCGGGGTAGGCACCGAAGATGGGGGACATCGTCATCAGCCGGGTATACGACGCCGAGCCCGCCGAGGGGGCGGTGTTCCTCGTCGACGGGATGTGGCCGCGCGGCGTCCGCAAGGAGGATCTCAAGCTCGACGGGTGGGCCCGCGACCTCGCCCCCTCCGCCGAGCTGCGCCGCTGGTTCGGGCACCGACCGGAGCGCTTCGAGGAGTTCCGCCTCCGTTACCGGCAGGAGCTGGACCACGCCCCGGACGCCGTGCGCCCGCTGCTGGAGGCCGCCCGCCGGGGGCCGCTCACGCTCGTCTACGCGGCCAAGGACACCGAGCACAACAACGCCGTGGTGCTGCGGGACTACCTGCGGGACCGGCTCGCGGCGCCCGCCTAAGGAGGGCACGGCGAGCCGGGGACCGCACGGAGCGGGAGCGGTTCATCCGAAACCGCCGACACCCGCCTCCTGGAGGATCAGCTGGGCCAGGGCGGCGGCGGCGTCGAGACGGCCGAGCGACCTGGCGGCCTTGGCCATGGTGACGCGGGCCTGCGGGTCGGCCAGCAGGGCGTCGAGCTCGGCGAGGAGTTGGCCGGCGTCGGGACCGGTCTCCAGCAGCGCCCGGGCCGCCCCCGCCTCGGCCAGGTAGCGGGCGTTCTGACGCTGCTCGTCCCCCGCCGACGGGACCAGGGGGATCAGCACGGACGGCTTGCCGACGGCGGTCAGCTCGGCGATGGTGCCCGCGCCGCTGCGGGAGACCACGATGTCGGCGGCGGCGTACACGTGGGCCAGTTCGTCGCCGACATAGGGCACCGGCTGGTAGCGCCCGGCGAGCTCGGCGGGCAGGCCGGCCGCGGTCCGCGTGAACTGGTCGATCCAGCCGGGACCGCACTGGTGGAGCACCTGCGCCCGGGTGAGCAGCGCGGGCAGGACCGCCTCGACCATGGTGTTGATCTGCCGGCTCCCCTGGGCGCCGCCGGTGACGTAGACGAGGGGCAGCTCGGGCGAGAAGCGGAAGTGCCACCGGCCGGAAGGGGCGTTGCCGTTCAGCAGGTGGGGCCGGACGGGGTTGCCGGTGACCACGGCCCGCTCGCGCGCCGGGGCGGGCAGGTGCTCGACCGACGACGGGTGGGTGAGCGCGATCCGGGTGGCGAACCGCGCCAGGATGCGGTTGGCCAGGCCGAGCGCGGTGATCTGCTCGTGCATCACCAGCGGGCGGCCGAGCATCCGGGAGGCGACCCCCAGCGGCACGCACACATACCCTCCGGTGGACAGCACCACGTCGGGGCGGTAGCGGGCGGCGACGCCGAACGCCTGCATGACCCCGACCGGGATCCGGAACATGTCGGCCAGGTTGGTGATCAGCTCGCGCGGGCTGGGCGAGCGCCGCAGCTTGCCCGCCTTGATCGCCTGGAACGGGATGCCGTGCTCGACGGCGATGCGGGCCTCCAGGCCGGTGGCGGTGCCCACCCAGAGCACGTCGAGATCGAGCCCGCGGGCGGCGGCCTGCTCGCGGACGGCCGCGACGGTGGTCAGCGCGGGATAGGTGTGCCCGCCGGTCCCCCCTCCCGTGACGAGCATCCGCAGGGGGCGGTGATCTCCGGCGTTCATGCGTGCGTGTCCTTCCAGGATTGCGATCATCCGTGCGACGTGGCCGCGCCGAAACCTCGACGGCCCCGGGCACGCTACCCGGAGTCGCGGGAAGATCCAATTTCCGGCGGACGGCGGGGGCGCGGAGCGCTGGACGACCGGCCCGCCCGGACCGCCGGCGCCGGTCTCCCGCCGCACCGCCGGCGGCGCCGAGACGACCGGTGTCGGGGTCTCGGGGCGGACGGGTCCGTCCAGCCTACCCGGTGTGCGGCCGTCGCCTGGATGAGTGGCCCCGCCGCCCCGCCGGGCCGCCTTCGGTGTCCGCGACTCCCGGATCTCCGGCCCGGGGCGCCGGGCGCCGCCCGGAGGCCGGGCCGCGACCGGAGAGGCGGGGCCCTGGGCTCGGCGGCTCCGCCCCGCCGTACCACGCAGGCGGTGCGGCCGGACCGGGGCGGCGGGGCGGGCCTTTCTCAGTCCAGGTAGTCGCGCAGGGGCTCCGACCTGGAGGGGTGGCGGAGTTTGGACATGGCCTTGGCCTCGATCTGGCGGATCCGCTCACGGCTGACACCGTGGGCCCTGCCGATCTCGTCCAGGGTCCGGGGCCTGCCGTCGGCCAGCCCGAACCGCATGGAGATCACGTCCGCCTCGCGCCCGGCCAACGTGCCGAGCAGGGCGCGCACCTGCTCCTGGAGCAGGGTGAAGGCGGCCGCCGCCTCCGGGGTGACGGCCCCGGCGTCCTCGATCAGGTCGCCGAGCTCGCCGTCGCCCTCGTCGCCGAACGGCGTGTGCAGGGAGATCGGCTCGCGGCCGTACTCCTGGATCTCGGCGACCTTCTCCGGAGTCAGGTCGAGCTCGGCCGCCAGCTCCTCCGCGGCCGGCTCGCGGCCCAGGTCGCGCAGGAGCCGCTGCCGCGCCCGGGCCACCTTGTTGATCATTTCGACCATGTGGACCGGGACGCGGATGGTCCGCGCCTGGTCGGCCATGGCCCGGGTGATCGCCTGCTTGATCCACCAGGTGGCATAGGTGGAGAACTTGAACCCCAGCCTGTGGTCGAACTTCTCCACCGTGCGGATCAGGCCCAGGTTGCCCTCCTGGATCAGGTCGAGCAAGGGCATCCCGCGTCCGGCGTAGCGTTTGGCGATCGAGACCACCAGCCGCAGGTTGGCCTCCAGGAAGCGGTCCTTGGCGCGGCGGCCGTCCTCGGCGATGTGTTCCAGCTCGGCCCTCAGACCCGCGGGGAGCCGCCCGGCGTCGAGGCGCTCCTGGGCGAACAGGCCCGCCTCGACGCGCCGGGCCAGCTCGACCTCCTGCTCGGCGGAGAGCAGCGGGACCGTGCCGATCTGCTTGAGGTAGGCGCGGACCGGGTCGGCGGCGGCGCCCGCGCCGGTCGCCGTCGTGGCCGTGGTGGCCGGGACTCCGTCGTCGGACCGGGTGAGGGTGGAGCTGAGGGACAAAGCGGATACCTCTCCGTGCGGGAGCGAGGGGACGGGGGCTTGGCTCAGTAGGTGCGCCGCGTCTGCTGCAGGGGGCGGCGGGAGGGGACCGTCCTGCCGGTGGAGCGCGCGCCGTCGCGCTCGCGACGGTGCGGCCGGTACGGCCCGGCCCCTTGGACCGCCGGGCCACGGGCAGCCCCGAGATCGAGGCCGTCGAGCTTGACCGTGGCGGCACCGGCGGCCGGGGAGTGGGAGGGGGCGAGCGGCTGGATGTTCACACGTTCTCCGTCCGTAAATCTTGGAACGGACATAAATTTAGGTCCAACCAACACGGATGTCAACACAAAATCAGGTCCGACCTAAAAAAATGTCGGACCTATGAGAGGGTGGGGGCATGAGCACAGAGACACTGGGTCTGCGGGAGCTGAAGAAGCGCGAGACCCGCCAGGCCATCTCGGACCAGGCCACGCGGCTCTTCATCGAGCGCGGGTTCGACAGGACGACCATCGCCGACGTCGCGGCGGCGGCCAGGGTGGCCAAGATGACCGTGACCAACTACTTCCCGCGCAAGGAGGATCTGGCCCTCGACCACCACGAGGAGTTCGTCGCCGGTCCCGCCCGTACGGTCGCGAGCCGAGAGCCCGGCCAGTCGGCCCTCGCCGCGCTCGCCGGGGCGTTCCTCGCGGCGGTGGAGCGTCACGACCCCGTCATCGGCTTCTCCGGCGTCCAGTTCGCCCGCATGATCGCCGACAGTCCGACCCTGGTGGCCCGCATCCGCGATCTGCACGACCAGCGCGAGGACGCGCTGGCCGAGATCCTGGCCGCCGAGACGGGGGCCGGGCCGCACGACATCACCCCGCGCGCGGTGGCCACCCAGCTCGGCGGCGCCCACCGCGTGCTCTTCACCGAGGTCCAGCGCCGCACCCTCGACGGCCTGAGCAACGAGGAGATCGCCACAGCCGTCGCCGGATCGGCCCGCCGTGTCTTCGATCTGCTGGAGCCCTCCGTCGGCGGCTACGCCGTACGGCAGGCGGCCGGCTGACCGGCCGGCACGCCGGCGCGGCTCCCCCGGCGAGAGGGGTACCCGCCCCGCACCGCGACGTGTCCGTACGGCGGTCCACCCCACGCGGCGACGTGTCCGTACGGCGGTCCACCCCGCACGGGGGCGTGTCCGCGCGGGGGGTGCCGGCCCGCACCCCCGCGCGGACATGCCGAAGGCCCCCGTGGAGAAGTTCCACGGGGGCCTTCGGCGGGCGGTGCCTAGTAGATCGGGCGCGAGGAGGAGCGCAGGCGCTCCAGGGCCTCGGCCAGGATCTGGGCGCCGTCCTTGTCGCTGCGACGCTCCTTCACATAGGCGAGGTGCGTCTTGTAAGGCTCGTTACGCGGCGGCGCGGGCGGGTTGGCCTCGTCCTGACCGGCCGGGAGACCACATCGGGGGCAGTCCCAGAACTCCGGCACGGCCGCGTCGCTGGCGAAGCTGGGACGCGTCTCATGCATGTTGGCGCACCAGAACGGGACCCTCACACGGGGAGCCGCCTCGCCCCGCTCCGCCTCCCCCATCGGGCCCGCGCCGACACGGCTGCCACGGATCGCGTTGCCACTACCCACGGATGAACTCCTCGCTCGATGGCCCCGCCGCTCGGTTGGATGCGGGGGGCTGAACCACTGTCACGCTTCGCGAAAGCCAGGTCAGGGCTTTCAGGGGTCAGGGCTTAAGGAGCAGGCCCAGCGCGATGATGCAGACGAACCAGACCACCCCGGTGATGATGGTGAGGCGGTCAAGGTTGCGCTCCACGACCGAGGAGCCTCCGAACGACGACGAGAACCCGCCACCGAACAGATCCGACAGGCCACCGCCCTTGCCCTTGTGAAGCAGCACAAGCAGTACCATCAGCATGCTCGCCAGAATGAGGGCGATGGAGATTCCGATTGTCACCGTTGACCTGTTCCCTGTTTACGCGCGGCCCCGCGTCCGGGGCGCGCCCCTTGTATGACGCCTGTGGCGTGACGATTCAAACTTGCTCTAAGAGGGTACGACGTGCTGTCAAGTCGTACCCTCCGAACAGCCTACTCAGACGGACATCTCGCCGAAGCGGCAGAGCTTGACGAACTCCCCCGGATCGAGGCTGGCACCGCCGACCAGGGCACCGTCGACATCGGGCTGGTCCATGATGCCGGCGATGTTGTCAGACTTGACCGAGCCACCGTAAAGGATACGGACCGCGGCGGCCACCTCACCGTCATACAGCTCGGCGAGTCGGGCACGCAGCGCCGAACAGACCTCCTGCGCGTCGGCCGGGGTGGCCACCTCCCCGGTGCCGATCGCCCAGACCGGCTCGTAGGCCACCACGACGGACCGAGCCTGCTCGGCGGTGACCGTGCGCAGCGCCCCGTCGAGCTGCGAGACGCTGTGGGCCACCTGGCCGCCGGCCTGACGGACCGGCAGGCCCTCCCCCACGCACAGGATCGGCGTGAGCGAGTGCCGGTAGGCCGCCAACACCTTGGCGTTGACCAGGTCGTCGTCCTCGTGGTGGTACTGGCGCCGCTCGGAGTGCCCGACCAGGACGAAGGTGCAGCCGAGCTTGGCGAGCATCGCCCCGGAGACGTCTCCGGTGTAGGCGCCGCCGTCGTGCCGCGACAGGTCCTGCCCGCCGTACACGATCCGCAGCTTGTCGCCGTCCACGAGCGTCTGCACGCTGCGCAGATCGGTGAACGGCGGCAGCAGCGCCACGTCGACCCTGTCGAAGTCCTTGTCGTTCAGTGCGAACGCCAGCTTCTGGGTGTGGGCGATGGCCTCCAGGTGGTTGAGGTTCATCTTCCAGTTACCGGCCATGAGCGGCCTGCGCGCCGTGGTCACCTGTCGCTCCTCGATCCTCGCTCGCTCGTCGGACGGCCCGCCCCCGCCGCCCCGGGGCACCCCGGGACGGCACGGTGCTCATTGCGTCGGTCCACTCCTAGGCCTCCAGCGCGACGAGTCCGGGCAGGGTCTTGCCTTCCAGGTATTCGAGGCTGGCACCGCCACCGGTGGAGATGTGCGAGAACCCGTCCTCGGGGAGGCCGAGCTTGCGCACGGCCGCGGCCGAGTCACCACCGCCGACGACGGTGAACGCCTCCGACCTGATCAACGCCTCGGCGACGGCCCGGGTTCCGCCGGAGAACGCCTCGAACTCGAAGACGCCCATCGGGCCGTTCCAGAACACGGTCGCGGCGTCGGCCAGCTTGGCCGCGAACAGCTCGCGGCTGCGCGGGCCGATGTCGAGCCCCTGCCGGTCGGCCGGGATCGCGGTGGCGTCGACCACCTCGTACTCGGCGTCCTCGGCGAAGTCCACGGCCGCCAGCACGTCGACCGGCAGGACGAGCTCCACACCGCGCTTGGACGCCTCGTTGAGGAACTCGCGGACCTGGTCGAGCTGGTCCCGCTGGAGCAGCGACCGGCCCACCTCGTAGCCCTGGGCGGCCAGGAAGGTGTAGGCCATGCCACCGCCGATGATCAGCCTGTCGACCTTGGTGAGCAGGTTGCCGATGACCCCGAGCTTGTCGGAGACCTTGGCTCCGCCCAGCACCACGGCGTAGGGCCGGACCGGCTCGTCGGTCAGCTTCCTGAGCACCTCGACCTCGGCCACGACCAGCCTGCCCGCCGCGTGCGGCAGCAGCAGCGGGACGTCGTAGACGCTGGCGTGCTTGCGGTGCACGGCGCCGAAGCCGTCACCGACGTAGATCTCCGCCAGCGCGGCCAGCTTCTCGGCGAAGGCCGCCCGCTGCCCGTCGTCCTTGGACTCCTCGCCCGGCTCGAAGCGCAGGTTCTCCAGCAGGGCCACCTGGCCGTCCTGGAGCGCCGCCACGACGCTCTGCGCCGACTCCCCGACCACGTCGGTCGCGTGGGCCACCTCGGAGCCCAGCAGCTCACCCAGCCGCCTGGCCACCGGGGCCAGCGAGCATTTCGGGTCCGCCGTCCCCTTGGGGCGCCCCAGGTGGGCGCAGACGATCACGCGCGCGCCCTTGCCGGCGAGCTCCTGGATCGTCGGCACCGAGGCGCGGATGCGGCCGTCGTCGGTGATGACGTCCCCGTCGAGGGGGACGTTGAGGTCGGCGCGGACGAGGACGCGCCGACCCTTCACGTCGAACTCAGACAGGTCCTTCATCAGAGGCCGGTGCCGACCAGCTCGATGAGGTCGCCGAGGCGGTTGGAGTAGCCCCACTCGTTGTCGTACCAGCCGACGACCTTGACCTGGTTGCCGATCACCTTGGTCAGGCCCGCGTCGAAGATGCAGGAGGACGGGTCGGTGACGATGTCGGAGGAGACGATCGGGTCCTCGGTGTAGGTCAGGAAGCCCTTGAGGTCGCCCTCGGCGGCGGCCTTCATCGCGGCGTTGACCTCCTCGACGGTGGTCTCACGGCCGACCTCCACGGTCAGGTCGGTGGCCGAGCCGGTGGGGATCGGCACGCGCAGCGCGAACCCGTCGAGCTTGCCCTTGAGCTCGGGCAGCACCAGGCCGATCGCCTTGGCGGCGCCGGTCGAGGTGGGCACGATGTTCAGCGCGGCGGCGCGGGCGCGGCGCAGGTCGCTGTGCGGGCCGTCCTGCAGGTTCTGGTCCTGCGTGTAGGCATGGATGGTGGTCATCAGACCCTTCTCGATGCCGAAGGTGTCGTTGAGGACCTTGGCCATCGGAGCCAGGCAGTTGGTGGTGCACGACGCGTTGGAGATGATCGTGTGGTTGGCCGGGTCGTACTTGTCGTGGTTGACGCCCATCACGATGGTGACGTCTTCGTTCTTGGCCGGGGCCGAGATGATGACCTTCTTGGCGCCGTTGTCGGCGTGCACCCGGGCCTTGTTGGCGTCGGTGAAGAAGCCGGTGGACTCCACCACGACGTCCACCCCGAGGTCGCCCCAGGGCAGCTTGGCGGGGTCGCGCTCGGCGAACGCCTTGATCGACTTGCCGTCGACGACGATCTCGTCGGCGGTGCTCTTCACCTCGTACGGCAGGCGGCCGAGGATGCTGTCGTACTTGAGCAGGTGGGCGAGCGTGGCGTTGTCGGTCAGGTCGTTGACCGCAACGATCTCGATGTCCTTGCCGCTGGCAGCGACCGCACGCCAGAAGTTGCGACCGATGCGGCCGAATCCGTTGACGCCTACGCGGATGGTCACGGTGCCGATCTCCTCGTACGTCGGTGCGCCGATCCACCGGACCGGCGACTTGGGGCGGGCTGAAACCTCAACCACGAACCCTATCGGACCCAAATTGGTGTAGACCACTGGCGGGGTGGGGTCCGTTCTCCGTTAACCCATGGGTAGGTATCGTGCCGTTCAAGTGAAGTGCCCGACTCGTCACTGTAAATACCCGCAATCCCCTCAGGACCAGCCATCATGCGGCCGGTCCGCAGACCCGGGGACGGCCCCGTCCCGGTGCCGGGGCCGGGCCCGGCGGCCCCACCGCGCGCAGCGGGCCGGCCGGCCACCGCGGGCCGCACCGGACAGGCGGCAGGCCACGCGGAAGGGGCCGGGCACCGGACGGCGGGGCCGGCTCCTTCTACGCCAAGGGGCGTCTACGGCGCCAGCATGTCCACCGTGAGGTTCGCCTCGGTGTTGGGGATGCCGATGTCCTGGGCGCGCTTGTCGGCCATGGCGAGCAGGCGCCGGATGCGGCCGGCGATGGCGTCCTTGGTCAGCGGCGGGTCGGCGAGCTGGCCGAGCTCCTCCAGGGAGGCCTGCTTGTGCTCGACCCGCAGGCGGCCGGCGATCACCAGGTGCTCCGGGGCCTCCTCGCCGAGGATCTCCAGGGCGCGCTGGACCCGGGCCCCGGCGGCGACCGCGGCACGGGCCGAGCGGCGCAGGTTGGCGTCGTCGAAGTTGGCCAGGCGGTTGGCCGTCGCCCGCACCTCGCGGCGCATCCGCCGCTCCTCCCAGGCCAGCACGCTGTCGTGGGCGCCCAGCCGGGTCAGCAGCGCGCTGATCGCGTCACCGTCGCGGACCACGACCCGGTCCACGCCCCGGACCTCGCGGGCCTTGGCGTGGATCTTCAGCCGCCGGGCGGAGCCGACCAGCGCGAGCGCCGCCTCCGGCCCCGGGCAGGTGACCTCCAGCGACATGGAGCGGCCCGGCTCGGTCAGCGAGCCGTGCGCCAGGAAGGCCCCCCGCCAGGCGGCCTCGGCGTCACAGGTCGCCCCCGCGACGACCTGGCGCGGCAGGCCGCGGACCGGGCGGCCGTGGTTGTCGATCAACCCGGTCTGGCGGGCCAGGGCCTCCCCGTCGCGGTAGACCCGCACCACGTAACGTGAGCCCTTGCGCAGCCCCGCGGGGGCCAGGACGAGCACTTCCGCCTTGTGGCCGAACACCTCGCCGATGTCCTTGATGAGCCGCCTGGCCGTGACGTTGGTGTCGAGCTCCGCCTCGATCACGATCCGCCCGCCCACCAGGTGCAGTCCGCTCGCGAACCGCAGGAGCGTCGACACCTCGGCCTTACGGCAGCAAGGCTTCAGGACCGGCAGCCTGCTCAGCTCGTCCTTGACCACACCTGTCATCGCCATGTGCGTTCGTCCTCCCCCATACAGACCTCATGCGACCCGATAAAACCAGGCTCACAGAAGTTTCTCGCACTCCTGAGCACCGCTGACCAGGATCAACGCTTCTCACGGAAAATCTCGTCCAGGACGGAGGCAAGACGTTGCGCATCGTGCCGCGGCGAGCCGTCCTCGTCCGCCACGGCCGCCAGGACGAGCCGGCCGCCGAGCTCGGCGGCCGCCTTGGCCAGCTCCTCCCCGTCCTCGGCCACCCCGGTGTCGGCGAGCACCACGTCGATCTCCAGGGCGGGGGCGTGCTGGCGCAGCACCTCCAGGTGCTTCTGGGGGGAGAAACCGTCGGTCTCCCCCGGTTGCGGGGCGAGGTTCAGGGCGACCAGGCGGCGCGCCCGGGTGGAGTGCAGGGCCTGGGCCAGCTCGGGCACCTTGAGGTGGGGCAGCACACTGGTGAACCACGAGCCGGGGCCGAAGACCACCCAGTCGGCGTCCAGGACCGCCTGGACCGCCTCGGGGCAGGCCGGCGGGTCCTCCGGGACCAGCGAGATGGCCTGGACCCGGCCGGGGGTGAGCGCGCAGGCCACCTGGCCGTGCACGGTGCTCACCTGGCCGTCCAGCTCCACCTCCGCGGCGATGTCGAGCGGCACCGAGGACATGGGCAGCACCCGCCCGTGCGCGCCGAGCAGCCTGCCGACCCAGTCGAGGCCGGCGACCGTGTCGCCGAGCCTCTCCCACAGCGCCACGATCAGCAGGTTGCCGATCGCGTGACCGTGCAGTTCGCCCTCACTCCGGAAACGGTGCTGGACGACCTCGCTCCAGGTCCGCCCCCACTCGTCGTCACCGCAGAGCGCGGCCAGCGCCATCCGCAGGTCTCCCGGGGGCAGCACGCCGAGCTCCCGGCGGAGCCGGCCGCTCGACCCCCCGTCGTCGGCCACGGTGACCACCGCCGTCAGCCTGGAGGTGACCCTGCGCAGCGCCGACAGCGACGCGTACAGGCCATGCCCTCCACCCAGCGCGACGACCTTGAGACCTTCGATCACTCCCGGCCCACATCCCGATGACTTACCTGCACCTCCATGCCACCCCGGTCCCGCAGCCGGCCGCCGATCTGCTCGGCCATCGCGACACTGCGGTGCTTGCCGCCGGTGCAGCCGACGGCGAGCGTGGCATAGCTCTTGCCCTCGCGGGTGTAACCGGCCGCGATGATGCCGACCACCTCGTCGTAGGCGTCCAGGAGCTCCTTCGCCCCCGGCTGGTTGAGAACATACTCCCGGACGGGGGTGTCCAGCCCGTTCATCGGGCGCAGTTCCGGAACCCAGTGGGGATTGGGCAGGAAGCGGCAGTCGACGACCAGGTCGGCGTCGACGGGCAGGCCGTACTTGTAGCCGAAGGAGACGACGTTGACCCGCAGGCCGGGCCGGTCCTCGCCGCCGAAGAAGGCGACGATCTTGCCGCGGAGCTCGTGGACGTTGAGGTTGGAGGTGTCGATGACCAGGTCGGCGTTTGCCCGGACCTCGCGCAGGATGCCCCGCTCGCGGGCGATCCCGTCGACCAGCCGGCCCTCTCCCTGAAGCGGGTGCGGGCGGCGGACGTTCTCGAACCTGCGGACCAGCTCCTCGTCGCTGGCCTCCAGGAACACCACCCGGACGGCGACGCCGCGGCCGTCCAGCTCCTCGATGGCGGCGTTGAGGTCGGTGGTGAAGGCCAGGCTGCGCACGTCGACGACCGCGGCCACCTTGTCGGCGGCCAGCTTGACCCGCCCGGCCTCCTCCGCCATGGCGAACAGCAGGCCGGGCGGCAGGTTGTCGATGACGAACCAGCCGAGGTCCTCCAGGGCCTTGGCCGCGGTGCTCCGTCCCGCCCCCGACATACCGGTGACGATGACGAACGCCGGTTCTCTTCCGTTGTTCATGGGTTCTCCCCCTTCAAGGCCGACACGATCGTCTCGGCCGTGGCGGGGCCGATCCCGGGAATCTCGCAGATCTGGGCCGCGGTGGCCTCCCGCAGCCGTTTCACCGATCCGAAATGCTTGATCAGGGCCTGTCTGCGGGCCGGGCCGAGCCCGGGGACCTCGTCCAGGGCGCTTTCCTTGACGCTCTTCGACCGCTTCGAACGATGGTAGGCGATGGCGAATCTGTGGGCCTCGTCACGCACACGCTGCAGGAGGTAAAGGGCCTCACTCGACCGGGGAAGGATCACCGGCAGGTCCTCACCCGGCAGCCAGACCTCCTCCAGCCGCTTGGCCAGCCCGCAGACCGCCACGTCGTCCACGCCCAGCTCGTCCAGCGCGCGCCGGGCCGCCGCCGCCTGGGCCGGGCCGCCGTCCACGACGACCAGGTTGGGCGGGTAGGCGAACTTGCGCGGCCGGCCGGTCTCCGGGTCGATGGGCGATCCGGCGCCGGGATCGAGGTCGGCGTCGGGGCCGAGGGCCGCGTTGGCCTCGGCGTCGAGCTCCCCGGTGGCCGAACGCTCCTCCAGATAGCGCTTGAACCGGCGTGAGATCACCTCGTGGATCGAGGCGACGTCGCCCTCGGTGGAGCGGACGGAGAACCTGCGGTATTCGCTCTTGCGGGCCAGACCGTCCTCGAACACCACCATGGAGGCCACCACGTTGGTGCCCTGGGTGTGGGAGACGTCGTAGCACTCGATGCGTAGCGGCGCCTGGTCCAGGTCGAGCGCGTCGGCGACCTCCTGCAGCGCCCTGCTCCGGGTGGTCAGGTCGCTGGCCCGCTTGAGCTT
The DNA here is from genome assembly GCF_053588315.1 of Streptosporangium sp. NPDC003464. Taxonomy (NCBI): domain Bacteria; kingdom Bacillati; phylum Actinomycetota; class Actinomycetes; order Streptosporangiales; family Streptosporangiaceae; genus Streptosporangium; species Streptosporangium sp. NPDC003464. The sequence goes on from NZ_JBSFPS010000020.1 coordinate 33,816, forward strand.
GTGCTGCTTCAGAGCCTCCAGGGCGTTGCGCTCGACGGTCTCCATCAGCGCCTTCTTGTCCCCGCGCTGCGGGACGCGGATCTCCACCCGGGCCTTGCGGTGCTCGCCGAGCAGCTCGGTGACCGCCTCCACGTCAGGGGGGAGGGCGGGCACCAGCACCTCCCTGGGCAGTGCCTCGGGGGTCGCCTCGCCGTACATCTGCAGCAGGAACTGCTCGACCAGCTCGCCGGGCCCGGCCTCCTCGACCTTGTCGACCACCCAGCCGCGCTGCCCTCTGATGCGTCCGCCGCGGACGTAGAACACCTGCACCGCCGCCTCCAGCGGATCCTCCGCCAGCGCGATCACATCGCAGTCGGTGCCCTCCCCCAGCACCACGGCCTGCTTCTCCATCGCCCGCAGCAGTGCCTGGATGTCGTCGCGGAGCCGGGCGGCCCGCTCGTATTCCTGCTCGGCGGCCGCCTGGCGCATCTCGCGCTCCAGCCGCTTGGTGAAGCGGCCGGTGTTGCCGGCCATGAAGTCGCAGAAGTCCTCGGCCAGCGTCCGGTGCTCCTCGGCGGTGACCCTGGCGACGCAGGGCGCCGAGCACTTGTCGATGTAGCCCAGCAGGCAGGGCCGGCCGATCTGCCCGGCGCGCCGGAACACCCCCGCCGAGCAGCTCCTGATCGGGAACACCCGCAGCAGCAGGTCGACCGTCTCCCGGATCGCCCAGGCGTGGGAGTAGGGCCCGAAGTAGCGGGTGCCCTTGCGCTTGGCCCCGCGCATCACCTGGACCCGGGGGAACTCCTCGCCCATGGTGACCGCGAGGTAGGGGTAGGACTTGTCGTCGCGGTATTTGACGTTGAACCGCGGGTCGTACTCCTTGATCCAGGAGTATTCGAGCTGGAGCGCCTCGACCTCGGTGCCGACGACCGTCCAGTCGACGTCGACGGCGGTCGTGAGCATGGTCTGGGTGCGCGGATGGAGCCCGGCGAAGTCGGCGAAGTAGGAGTTGAGCCGCTGGCGCAGGCTCTTGGCCTTGCCCACGTAGATGACCCGGCCGTCGGCGTCCCTGAACCGGTAGACGCCGGGGGATTCGGGGATCGACCCCGGACTCGGCCGGAAACTCGCCGGACCAACCACAGATCTCGCCACACCGGAAGCCTATCGGCCTTCACCGACAGGATCCCTTCTCCGGAACCCCTACCCGCCCCCGCTTCGCGGGGTGCCCGCGGCGCCGGCGCCGCTCTCCCGGCGTCGGCGCCGGCGCCGCGGACCTCGCTCAGGCGAGGGTGATGGAGCCGCCCTCGACCTTGATCGCCTTCTCTGCCAGCGGCTTCTTGGCCGGGCCGCCGGCGACGGAGCCGTCCTCGATCTTGAACTTGCTGCCGTGGCACGGGCAGTTGATCGTGCCGCCCGAGACGCTCTCGACGTCACACCCCTGGTGGGTGCAGACGGAGGTGAAGGCCTTGAACTGCCCGGCGGCGGGCTGGGTCACCACCACCTTCTGGTCCTTGAAGACCTTGCCGCCGCCCTGGGGGATGTCAGCGGCCTTGGCCAGCGCCCCCGCCCCCGCCTCCGCGCCGACCGGGGCCGCGCCCGCCTCGGAGGCCGCCGGCGACGCCGGCGACGCCCCGTCGGCGGCCGATCCGCCGTAACCCGCGCACGCGGTCAGCATCGCCGCCATCCCGGCGCCTCCCGCCCCCAGCATCACCGCGCGACGTGTCGTGTCAGTCATGAGTCACCCTCCAAGATCTCGTCCTCGGGTACGGCCGGTCCCGATGCCGGTCCAGCATGCCGTACCCGGCGTCAGAGAACTGTGAAGGATTCCACTTTCGGCGCGTCCCGGGCCGGAGGGCTCAGACCATCACGATGCCGTCGCCGTCGACCTTCAGCGCGAACTCCACCAGCGGGGCCTCCGCCGGGCCCTTGAGGCACTTGCCGGAGTCGGCGGCGAACTCACTGCCGTGGCAGGGGCAGCGGATGACGCCGTCGGCCACCCGGCCGACCGCGCAGCCCTTGTGCGGGCAGCTCGCGGTGAACGCCTTGAACACCCCGGCGGTAGGCTGGGTGATCACGATCTTCCACTTGCTGATGACCTTGCCGCCGCCCACCGGTATCTCGGCGGTCTGGGCGATGACCTTCCCCTTGATGCCCGGCGGCACGATGCCCGGGCCGGGTCCGCCCGCGCCCGCGCCGCAACCGGTGAGCGCCGCCCCGCACGCCACGGCCGCCGTGGCGCCGATCACATGTCTGCGCGTGGGCATGGCGGAACCTTCACTGCTGCTCATCGTGGCCCTTCTCACAACGTCCCCCGCATACCGGGCTCCCGCCTCAAGGGTATTGAGGCGGGAGCCCGGTCCTCCATCCGGCCTCAGGTCCCGAGGATCTTGCGCAGGAAGCGGCCGGTGTGGCTCTCGTCGACCAGGGCGACCTCCTCGGGCGTGCCGGTGGCGAGCACGGTGCCGCCCCTGGAGCCGCCCTCGGGCCCCATGTCGATCAGCCAGTCGGCGGTCTTGATCACGTCGAGGTTGTGCTCGATGACGATGACCGTGTTGCCGCCGTCCACCAGCTTGCCGAGCACGCCCAGCAGCCGCCGGATGTCCTCGAAGTGCAGGCCGGTGGTCGGCTCGTCCAGCACGTAGATCGTCCGGCCGGTGGAGCGGCGCTGCAGCTCGGAGGCGAGCTTGACGCGCTGGGCCTCACCGCCCGACAGGGTCGTGGCCGGCTGGCCCAGCCGGACGTAGCCCAGGCCGACGTCGTTCAGCGTCTGGAGGTAGCGCTTGATGGACGGGATCGCGTCGAAGAAGCCGAGGGCCTCCTCGATCGGCATGTCGAGCACCTCGGAGATCGTCTTGCCCTTGTAGTGGACCTCCAGCGTCTCCCGGTTGTATCGCGCCCCGTGACAGATCTCACACGGCACGTAGACGTCCGGCAGGAAGTTCATCTCGATCTTGATGGTGCCGTCGCCCGAGCAGGCCTCGCAGCGGCCGCCCTTGACGTTGAAGCTGAACCGGCCCTTCTGGTAGCCGCGGACCTTGGCCTCGGTGGTCTGCGCGAACAGGTCGCGCACCTTGTCGAAGACGCCGGTGTAGGTCGCCGGGTTCGAGCGGGGGGTGCGGCCGATCGGCGACTGGTCCACGTGCACGACCTTGTCGACGAGGTCCATGCCGTTGACCCGCGAGTGACGGCCGGGGACGGTGCGCGCGCCGTTCAGCTCCTTGGCCAGGGCGTTGTAGAGGATGTCGTTGACCAGCGTGGACTTGCCCGACCCCGAGACGCCGGTGACCGCGGTGAACACCCCGAGGGGGAACTCCACGTCCACGCCCTTGAGGTTGTGCTCGCGGGCGCCCTTCACCGTGATCTGCCGCTTGCGGTCACGCTTGCGGCGCTTGGCGGGGATGGCGATGCTCCTGCGCCCGGACAGGTAGGCGCCGGTCATCGAGCCCTCGGAGGCCAGCAGGTCGGCGACCGTGCCGGAGACGACGACCTGGCCGCCGTGCTCACCGGCGCCGGGGCCGATGTCCACCACCCAGTCGGCGGCGGCGATGGTGTCCTCGTCGTGCTCGACCACGATGAGGGTGTTGCCCATGTCCCGCAGCCGGATCAGGGTCTCCAGCAGCCGCTGGTTGTCACGCTGGTGCAGGCCGATGGACGGCTCGTCGAGCACGTAGAGCACCCCGACCAGGCCCGAGCCGATCTGGGTGGCCAGCCGGATGCGCTGGGCCTCGCCGCCGGCGAGGGTGCCCGAGGCGCGGTCCATGGTCAGGTAGTCGAGACCCACGTCCAGCAGGAAGCCCATCCGGGCGTTGATCTCCTTGACGACCCGCTCGGCGATCTGCATGTCCCGGTCGGACAGCCTGAGCCCGGCCAGGAACTTCGCGCAGTCGCCGATCGACATCGCCGAGACCTCGGCGATCGAGCGGTCCTCCACCGTGACGGCCAGCGAGACCGGCTTGAGCCTGGCCCCCTTGCAGGCCGGGCACGGGATCTCCCGCATGTAGCCTTCGTATTTCTCCCGCATGCCGTCGCTCTCGGCCTCGGCGTGGCGGCGCTGCACCCAGGGGATGGCCCCCTCGAAGGTGGTGTAGTAGGAGCGCTCGCGGCCGTAGCGGTTGCTGTAGCGGACGTGGACCTGCTCGTCGTAGCCGTGCAGCAGGGCGTTGTGCGCCTTCTTCGGCAGTTTCTCCCACGGGGTGGTGAGCTTGAAGCCCATCGCGAGGCCGAGCGCCTCGACGAGGCGGATGAAGTAGTCGCTGGTGTGCCCGCCGGCCCACGGGGAGATCGCGCCCTCGCCCAGGGTCTTGTCCGGGTCGGGCACGACCAGGTCGGGGTCGACCTCCATCCGCACCCCGAGACCGGTGCACTCGGGGCAGGCGCCGAAGGGCGAGTTGAAGGAGAACGAGCGGGGCTCCAACTCCTCGAACGACAGGTCGTCGTAGGGGCAGTAGAGGTGCTCGGAGTAGAAGCGCTCACGGTTGGGGTCGTCCTCGGGGAGGTCGACGAACTCCAGCGTGATCGTGCCCCCCGAGAGCTGCAGGGCGGTCTCCACGGAGCCGGTGAGGCGGCTGCGCGCGCTCTCCTTCACCGCCAGCCGGTCGACGATCACCTCGATGTCGTGCTTCTCCTGCTTCTTCAGCGTCGGCGGCTCGTCCAGCCGGACCACCGTGCCGTCGACACGGGCCCGGGCGAAGCCCTTGACCTGAAGCTGGCTGAAGAGCTCGGCGTATTCGCCCTTGCGTCCGCGGATCACCGGGGCGAGGACCTGGAAGCGGGTCCCCTCCTCGAGCTCCATCACGCGGTCGACGATCTGCTCCGGGCTCTGCCGGGCGATCGTCCGGCCGCACCGGGGGCAGTGCGGCTTGCCGATGCGCGCCCAGAGCAGCCGGAGGTAGTCGTAGACCTCGGTGATCGTGCCGACCGTCGAACGCGGGTTGCGGCTCGTCGACTTCTGGTCGATCGACACCGCGGGCGAGAGCCCCTCGATGAAGTCGACGTCGGGCTTGTCCATCTGCCCGAGGAACTGGCGGGCGTAGGCCGACAGTGATTCGACATAGCGACGCTGACCTTCGGCGAAGATGGTGTCGAAGGCCAGGCTGGACTTGCCCGAGCCGGACAGGCCAGTGAAAACGATCAGAGAGTCTCGCGGCAGGTCCAGCGAGACGTCCTTGAGGTTGTGTTCGCGTGCGCCACGCACGATGAGGCGGTCAGCCACAGCAATCCCGACGTCGTTGTAGAGGGTTAAGAGCGGTCGCGGGAAGACTAGCGAGGGGGCCCGACAATTTCGGGGCGGCGCCTGGGGGCCGAACTTCCCGGCCCTCTCCAGACTACGGTCTTCCCGTGAGCCTTACCGGTCACTTGATGCATCGACCACATGTTCCAACCGCGGCGACACGGTGTTTTATGCCCTGGCCCACCTCCCCACCCGGGTGATGGAGTGAGGAGATGGATGTCGTAGAAGCTTTCCAGGCCGAGCTGGCCGCCTCTACCGGTCGGCTGCTGGCCACCGCCGCGAGACTGTCCGACGCCGACGTCTCGGCCCCCTCCCGGCTGCCCGGCTGGACCCGCGGGCACGTGCTCGCCCATGTCGCCCGCAACGCCGACAGCCACGTCAACCTGATGACGTGGGCCAGGACCGGCGTCGAGACCCCGCAGTACCCCGATGCGGGGGCGCGCGACGCCGGGATCGAGGCGGGAGCCGCACGGCCGGCGAAGGAGCAGCTGGCCGACCTGGAGGAGAGCGCGGCACGGCTGGCCAGGGCAGTCGCCGCGGTGCCCGCCGAGGGCTGGGCGACGATGGTCGGCGGCGCCCACCCGCCCAGCCACCCGGCCTGGTACGTGCTGGTCCGCCGGCTGCGCGAGGTCGAGATGCACCACGTGGACCTGGGGGCGGGCTACGAGTGCGCCGACTGGCCGGAGGCGTTCGTCCGCAGGGAGCTGCACGACGCGATGGTCTCCTGGCCGCATGAGCTCGGCACGGTCAGCGAGATCGTCGTCGAGGAGGTCAAGGACGGCGAGGAGCATCACCAGGTCTGGCCGGGCCTCGGGACCGGGCCGGTGCTGCAGGGCGACGCCTGGGCCCTGCTGGGCTGGCTGACCGGCCGCTCACCGGGGGCGGGGCTTAGGGTGATGCCCGAGGGGACCAGCGGCAACCGGCCCGCCGGCGCCGGGCGGCCGCCCGCGCCGCCGCCGTGGCCGACCACGTCCGCGCCTCCTCACCTGCCCGCTACCCCGCCCGAGGAGTATCCGTGACGTACACAGGTGACGTGCAGGTCGGCGGCCCGGCCGACGTGCGCGAACTGCCCGCCCTGACGATCTCCAAACTGGCCGTCGGCCCCTTCGACAACAACGCCTACCTGCTGCGGTGCAACAAGACCGGGGACGGCGTGCTCATCGATGCCGCCGCCGAGCCGGACCGCCTGCTGGAGCTCATCGGCGACCGGCCGATCAGCAAGATCGTCACCACCCACCAGCACGGCGACCACTGGCAGGCCCTGGAACAGGTCGCCGCGGCGACGGGCGCGGCGGTGGTCGCCCACCCGCTCGACGCCGCCGCGCTGCCGGTGCCGGTGGACCTGGAGGTCGGCCACGGCGACGGGGTCACCGTCGGGGTGGTCACGCTGGAGGTGATCCACCTGCGCGGGCACACGCCGGGCTCGATCGCCCTGCACCATCCCGGCCACCTGTTCACCGGCGACTCGCTGTTCCCCGGCGGCGTCGGCAACACCAACAAGGACCCGGAGCGCTTCACCCAGCTCTTCACGGACGTGTCGGAGCGCGTCTTCGACCGGCTGCCCGACGAGACCTGGGTCTATCCGGGGCACGGCAGGGACACCACGCTGGGCGCCGAGCGCCCCTCCCTGCCGCAGTGGCGCGAGCGCGGCTGGTAACCCTCACCCGGCCCACCCGGCGCCCTCCGGGCGGACGGGCGGAGCCTCCGGCCGCGCTCCAGGGAACGCGACCGGCGGGCGGGGCCTCCGGCCGCCCCTCAGGAGGAACACGACCGGCGGACGGACGGGCCGGGCTTCTGGGGGAACGCGACCGGCGGACGGAGGGGCCTCGGGCCGCGCCCCCAGGAGGAACACGACCGCCGGGCGGACGGGCCTCGGGGAACGCGGCCGGCAGGCGCGGAGACCGGCGCACGGCGGTCCTGGCCCGCGCGCCGGTGCCCGGAGCCCTCAGGTGATGCTGGCCGACTCCTTGCGCTCCTTGCGCTTCTCCCGCTTGAACATCAGGATGCGCAACGGGATGGCGGCCACGATGGCCACCTGCATGATGGCGCCGACCTTGATCAGGGTGTCACCGCCGGGCAGGCCCGCGGCCCAGATGGTCAGGCAGGCGACGTTGATCATCATCCAGGCGAGCACGACGGCCGCCAGGTTGCCCTTGGGCTTGGGATACTCGATCCGGCTCACCATGAGGTAGGCCACGCCGAAGATCGGCAGCAGGGTCACCAGCGACGGCGGGAACAGCAGCACGATCGAGACCACCGTCATGGCGCCCATCGGGATGGGCAGGCCCATGAAGTCGCCGCTCTTGGTCTTCACGCAGGCGAAACGGGCCAGCCTGATGACGCCGGCCAGCAGCACCGACGCCGCGGCGACCATCACCAGCGGGAACGGCACCCGCTGGGTGAAACCGCCCCAGATGACCACCATGAAGGCGGGGGCGAAGCCGAAACTGATCACATCGGCCAGGTTGTCCAGCTCGGCCCCCATGGCCGAGGCACGGAACTTGCGGGCCACCAGGCCGTCGAACAGGTCGCAGGTGGCGCCGATCAGCAGCAGCACCACCGCGGTGCCGAAGAACTGGGGGACGGCCGCGAACTTCCCGCCCGCCTGGAGCTGGTTGATCGCCGACCAGGCCAGCACGCAGACCGCGAGGAAGCCGCACAGCGCGTTGCCGAGGGAGAGGGAGTCAGCCGCCGAGAGCCGGAACGCCTTGCCGACGGGCCCCCGGGGCTCGTCGTCCGTCTCGTCCAGCGGCCAGCTCGCGTCAGCCGTGGTCAAGAGCTGTCACCCCCGCGACGGTCCGCTGGCCGACCGACACGGCGGGTGCGATTCCCTCGGGGAGATAGAGGTCCACGCGCGAGCCGAGCCGGATGAGCCCGATCCTGTCGGCCTTGGCCACCTTCGCCCCGGCCGCCAGGTAGGGGATGATGCGGCGCGCGACCGCACCGGCGATCTGGACCAGCTCGATGTCGCCGAGCGCGGTGTCCAGGTGCCATACGACCCGCTCGTTCTTGTCGCTGTCCTTGTTGAAGGCGGGCAGGAACCCGCCTGCCACGTGCTCCACCGAGGTGACCGTACCGGCCAGCGGCGCACGGTTGACGTGCACGTCGAGGGGGCTCATGAAGATGGCCACCCTCGTGCGGCCGTCCGGCCAGGGGTCGATGCTCTGCACCACGCCGTCGGCGGGCGACAGGATCCGCGCGGAGCCCGGCGTGCGCTCCGGATCGCGGAAGAACCAGAGCATGCCACCGGTGAGCGCGGCCAGAGGTGCCGCCGCGAGCGCCCAGCGCCGGTCACGGCGGCTGAGCAGCGAGGTCACTGCGGCGGCGGTCACGGTCGGGAGCAACCACGGGGAGACGCCACGTGCCAGCCGTATCCGGCCTGGCTGATGGCTTGCTGAATCGTGGGACACGGGGAACCTTTTGTGATGTCTTGCGGCATTAGACCGGTATGTCTACCCGCCCTGGGGCAGGATGCTACCCATCTCTCAGCCCTTATACGGCGCAACTAGACAAGCAAAGCTCCTCACGCCCCGATCCGCTAGCCCTGCTTGCCACTCGCGGAGGTGGTGATTTCCTTGCTTTCGCGTCCGTCGCGACGGGCCTTGATCAGGCTGGCCACAGTGGTGATCACCATGGTGACGCCGATGACCGACAACGACAGCCAGATCGGCACCTCGGGTGCCCAGGACACGCCACTGGAGTGCAGCGCCTCGAGAATCAGCTTAACCCCGATAAAACCAAGGATGAACGCCAGACCGTAGCTCAGGTAGACCAGACGCTGCAGCAGACCGCCCAGCAGGAAGTAGAGCTGACGCAGCCCCATCAGGGCGAACGCGTTGGCGCTGAAGACGATGAAGGCGTCGGTGGTGAGGCCGAAGATCGCGGGAATCGAGTCGAGGGCGAACAGCAGGTCGGTGGTGCCGATGGCGACCATCACGATCAGCAGCGGGGTGACCATGCGCTTGCCGTCGACCTTGACGACGACCTTGGAGCCCACGTAGTCGTCGGTGTGCGGCAGCACCCGCCGCGCCCAGCGCAGGACCGCGTTCTCGTTGAAGTCGTCCTCGTCCTGACCGTGCTGACGGACGAGCTGCACCGCGGTGTAGATCAGGAACAGGCCGAAGACGTAGAACAGCCAGCTGAAGCTCGCCAGCGCGGCGGCGCCGACGGCGATGAAGACGCCACGCATGACCAGGGCCAGCAGGATGCCGACCAGCAGCACCTTGTGCTGGTGGATCTTGGGCACCGCGAAGCGGGTCATGATGATGTAGAAGACGAAGAGGTTGTCGACGCTCAGGCTGTATTCGGTGATGTAGCCCGCGAAGAACTGGCCCGCCGAGGTCGGCCCGGCGAAGATCCACAGTGTGATGCCGAACAGGACGGCGAGCGTGACGTAGAAGCCGACCCAGAAACCCGCCTGCTTCATGGAGAACTCTCGGGGCTCGCCCCGGTCGACGATCCAGAGATCAACGGCGAGGACGACCAGCAGACCGCCGATGACGGCGATCCATGCCCAGAAAGGAACAGTCACGATAGATAACCCTCCGGCGGCGTGCACGACTGACTGCCGGAGGTCTCTCCCGCCCGCGGAAGTCTGGCGCGGACCGACAGCCCCGGGGGCCTCGTGGAGCGAGGCAGCACCGTGATGACGAGACTGTCACGAAGGGATACTCCCCCCCTAACCAAGCCAGTATAGGTGTGCGGCTTGGCAGCACCTAACCGAACAATCAGGCCCCGCCCGCTGTTCCCCGACGCGGCAGGCCCCCGTAGACCGCCAGCACGGCCTCCAGCGCCTGCTCCCGTCCAGGTAGGTCGCCGCCCCTCTGCGCGGCCGCCGCGGCCAGGGCGGCGGCGAGATCGTCGTCGGCGAGCACTCTCTCCACCGCCGCGCGCATCGCGGCGACGTCTCCGTACGGCACCAGCAGCCCGGCCTCGCTCACCATCGGCGGGATGCCGCCCACCGCGGTGGCGATCACCGGCGTCCCGGCCCGCAGCGCCTCCTGCACGGTCAGCGGCTGTCCCTCCCACCGGCTGGGCACCAGCAGGGCCCGCGCGATCCCGAGCAGATCCCCGACGTCGCCCCGGTCGCCCAGCAGGCGCACCGGCAGGTTCTCCCGGTCGACGCGCTTCTGGAGCTCCTGGCGGAGCGGCCCCTCCCCCGCGACCAGGAACACCGCCCGCGGCGCGGACGCCCGGCCGGAGCCGAAGGCCGCCGCGACGTCGAGCAGGGTCTCCAGGCCCTTCTGCTGGGCGAGCCTGGCGACCGTCAGGAAGACGGGCCGCTCCCCCGTGCCGAGCTCGGCCCGGACCTCCTGCGGCCCGCGCCCGGAGGGGGGCAGCGCGGGCGCCGGGACGACGGCGGCCTCGACATGCCGGGCGCCCAGCCCGGCCATCCGCTCCCCCAGGTCGGGAGAGACCACCAGGATCCGGTCGGCGCGCCGGGCGACGATCCGCTCCAGGACCCCGTAGACCGCGCCGACCGCGCCGCCCGCGGTGGCGGCGTTGTGCAGGGTCACCACCAGGCCGGTCCGGGTCCCGGCCAGCGCCAGCGCGGCCAGGGCCCCGGCCCGCAGCCCGTGGGCGTGCACGGCGTCCGCCCCGCGCAGTGCCCGCAGCGCCCGCGCCGCCCGCAGATCATGGAGCGGGCGGGGCCGGTCCGAGATCGGCACCGGCACGAACCGCGCCCCGGACCGGCCGAACCCGAAGGTCTCCTCGGTCTCCGGCGGCCCGGCCACGACCACCTGGTGCCCCCTGCGGACCAGCCCCTCGGCCAGCATCGCCACATGCCGTCCGACCCCGCCCGCGCTGGTCCCCAGCACCAGCGCCAGCCGTGCGCCCGAGTCAGTCATCGCCACCGGTCCTTCCTGGAATGGGCATCCGCCTGAACCGGCCCAGCAGCATCCGGGCGTCCGGTCCGTCGACCACCGCGGCCACGGCCGCGAACGCCGCCGCGCCGGCCACCGCCGCCCCCGCCCCGACCGCCACGCACATCCACCTCGACACGCCGGCGGCCGCCGTGACGACGGCCAGCCCGGCCCCGTAGGCGGCGGCCCCGCCGAGCACGGCGGCGAGCACGGCCCGCCACGTGCCGGCCAGCCCGCCTGCGCCCCTGGCCCGGAACACTGCCAGCGCCAGCAGCACCCCGCCCACGGTCATGCCGACGGTGCTGCCCAGCCCCAGCCGCCCCACCACCTCGGACGGGTCACCGGCGGCGCGGGCCAGCAGGATCTGGGCCAGCAACGCCACCGCCCACCCGGTCACGGAGGCGACCGCCGCCGACCGGCCCCGGCCGCAGGCGTACAGCACCCGCGCGAGATGGAGCATCAGCCCGTATCCCACCAGGCCAGGCGCGGACAGCAGGACGGCCCCGGCCATCTCCGGCGGGTCGCCGCCGACGGTGCCCTCGACGAAGATCCGGGACACCGGCATGGCCACCGCCGCCATCACCCCCGCCGCCAGCCCCGTCACCAGCAGGATCGCCCGCGTGGTGGAGGAGGCCAGGCTGTCGAAACCGGCCCGGTCCCCCTCCGCCGCCCGGGCGGACAGCACCGGGAACGAGCTGGTCGCGATCGGCACCACGAGCACCGCGAAGGGGAGCTGGTACAGCGCCCAGGAGTAGGTGTAGATGCCCGTCGCCCCCGCCCCGCCCAGATCGTTGGCCAGGCGGACCACGACGGTCAGGGCGATCTGCTGGGCGATGAGCACGGCGATGCCCGCGGTGGCCAGCCGCCGCGCGCGGGCCGCGACCCCGGGGGGGAAGGACAGCGACGGCCGCAACCTCAGCCCGAGCCGGGCCACCGGGCCGGCCACGGTGAGCACCATCGCCGCGGCGGCGATCGTCGCGCCGAGGGAGAGCGTCAGCATCCCGGCCGTCGTGAGATCCGACAGCTCGTCCGCGGCCCCGTCCGCGACCGCCTCGAACACCAGGTAGGAGGCGACGATGAGCAGGCTGGAGACCAGCGGCGCCAGAGCAGGCCCCATGAAGCGCCGGTGGGCCTGGAGCACGCCGTACAGGACCACCGCGAGCCCGAAGAAGATCATCCGGGGGGCGAACACGACGAGCATGTCCGTGCCGACCTCGATCACCAGGGAGACGTCGCAGTCCTTGACCTTCCCGACCAGCAGCGTGACGACGGGCCCGGCGAACGCGGTGATGAGCAGGGTCAGCGGCACCAGGGCGAGCATCACCCAGGTGAGCAGGGCCGAGGTGGTCCGGCTGACCTCCGCCCTGGCCTCGGGGTCCTCGCCGGCCCGGGAGGCCGCCGAGGCCAGCACCGGCACCACCATCCCGGCCAGCGCGCCCCCGGCCACCAGCTCGAAGACGATGTTGGGCACGTAGTTGGCGGTGTTGTAGGCGGTGCTGAGGCAGAGGTTGCCCACGGTCTGCGACTGGACGAGATAACGGCCGGACCCGACGAGCCGGGCCGCGACGGTCACGATCCCGATGAGGAGCGCCGCCCCGGCGACCCCCTGCCCGATCTTTCTGATCATCGGTCGCCGGGCGCCTGCTCCACGGGACGACGGCCGAGCATGTCGATGCGGTTGAGCAGGGGGTTGCCCGCGATGACCCGGGTGAAGCTGATCTTCTCCGAGGCGGCGGTCAGCGCGACCACGGTGCCCAGCACGGCCAGGCGCCCGGGACGGCCGAGGGTGACCGAGGCGGCCAGGCCGAGCAGCGCCCCCAGGGCGTTGGCCCCCGCGTCGCCCAGCATCGCCCGCTCCCCGAGGTCCTCGGGCAGGAGCGCGACGGCGGCGCCGATCGGCAGCGCGGCCAGGGTGGCCGGGACCGGGGTGTCCCGGCGCAGGCCCACGGCCAGCAGCGGCGCGCCGGCGAGCAGGCCGGCCTTGACGGCACGGCCCGGACGCAGGTCGAAGAGGTTGGCCAGGTTGGCGCCGCCGGCGACCAGCGCGCCGTTGACCGCGGTGTCGACGGGACCCCGGGAGGTCGCGGCGGCGGCGGCCAGGCCCGTCACGCCGATGCCCAGGAGCTTGACGGCGCCGCTGGTGACCTCGCCCTTGGCCAGGGCGCTCAGATGGCCCTTGAATCCCTTGGAGGACGTCGCGCCGTACAGGTCGTCGTAGGCGCCGAGGCCGCCGGCACCGGCCACGGCCAGCAGGACGGCCGCGCGGACCCGGGCGGGCAGGCCCGGGACCACCGCGGCGGCCACCCCCGCGCCCGCGACGACGGCCGGGCCCTCGAGCAGGGTGATCGGCTCGCCCCGGTGGTTGGTCCGCTCCCAGGTCTCCGCGTCGCCGACCGGCGGCCTGCGGGTGAAGGCGGCGTAGGCGGCGCGGGCGGCCGCCGCACCGAGAAAGGCGCCGGCCAGGGCGCCGAGAAAAGCACGACGGGCCATCGGGTCATCCTCCGGAGGTGGCCGTGGGGGTGGGGGCGGGGGGCGCACTGGGTTCGGTGCCCGAGACACCGGCACCTATGCCGTAATGCCCGGCGACCCCGGACAACTGCTCCCGCAGAGCGTAGACCACCACGATCCGGCCCGCGGGCATATCGATGTTGTCGACGCTGGAGACCTTCTCCGCGGCGGCGGTGTCCTCGCGCAGCGCGGCGATGGCCCCGCCGGCCGCGGCGCCGGTGGGCGGGCCGATCAGCACGGTGCCCCGGCCGGCCTCGTCCAGGCCCAGGGCCATCGACACGATCGCGCCCGCCTGCTGGGCGGCGCTCTCCCCGGTGTACGGCTCCGCGGGCGCGACCAGCACGGCCAGGTCGGCACGCTTGGCGGGCTGGTCGGTGACGGTGATCAGACCGGCGCGCTGGAAGGCTTCGAGGACTCCGGTCGCGGTCGGATCGACCTTGCCCAGCTGCGCGGGGTCACTGGTCACGATCGCGCCGGCGAGCAGCGCGGCGGCCCGGTCGTAGGTCGTGCCCTCGACCGGGAGGGTCATGTCGACGGGCTTGGCCTCGGTGACCAGCTTGTCGATGAGAGCCGACTGGCTGACGTCGACGTAGTCCTCGCCGAGGATGACGCGGCCGGTCACCGTGGCGCCGGACTTGGCGATCACCTCCTGCACCGCCTCACGCATGGCCGTCGTGGTGCCGGGGGCCTCCACGATCACGACGCGCTCGGTCGCGAGGGCGTCCTGGACGAGCCGCGGGGTGTCGGCGGTGACGAAGGCGTCGTTGGCCGCCTCACGCTTCTGCAGGGTCTCCAGCTCGGTGCGGTATTCGTCGTTCCTGATGCGGAGCTGGTTGGCGAAGGTCTCGGCCGTCTTGATGGCCGGGTCCTCCAGGAAGCTGGTGCCCAGCACGATGCCGACCGACAGCGCGAGGAAGATGGCGACGATGGAGACGAGGTGATAGCGGAAATCGATCACGAGAAGAGTCCGACCAGCCAGAAGATGAAGCCGTTCCAGACGTCGCGGACGCTGTCCAGCCAGATCTTGCCGACCGGGGAGACGATGATCGCCACCCCCATGGTGATCAGCGTGGTGGCGACGAGCAGGAGCAGGGACGGGGTGGAGATCCGGCTGCGGTAGAGCCGGCTGACGCCCTTCGCGTCGATGAGCTTGCTGCCCACCCGGAGCCGGGTGAGGAAGGTGCTGGCCATGCCCGAGCGCCCCTTGTCGAGGAACTCCACCAGGGTCGCGTGCGTGCCGACGGCGACGATCAGATCGGCTCCCTTGTCGTCGGCCAGCAGCATCGCGATGTCCTCGCTGGTGCCGATCGCCGGGAAGATCACGGCGTCGCGGCCGAGCTGCTGGACCCGCTCCAGGCCCGGCGCCCGGCCGTCCCGGTAGGCGTGCACGACCAGCTCGGCGCCGGAGGTGAGCGCCTTGGTGGAGACCGAGTCGAAGTCGCCCACGATGATGTCGGGCAGGTAGCCGGCCTCCATGAGCGCGTCGGCGCCGCCGTCCACCCCGATCATGATCGGGCGGTATTCGCGGATGTAGGGGCGCAGCGCCGCGATGTCCTCCTTGTAGTGGTAACCGCGCACCACGATGAGGACGTGCCGCCCCTCCATGACGGTCCGGACGTCGGGCACGCCGACACCGTCGATGAGGAGGTCGCGCTCGCGCCGGACGTATTCCATGGTGTTCTCGGCGAACGCCTCGATCTGGACCGTCAGCCCGGCCCGCGCCTCGGCCATCGCGGCCTCGACCGACTCGGCCGTCTGCACGTCGCCCTTGCCCACCACCTCGTCCTCGAGGTAGACCGCCCCCTCGTGGACCCGGACCAGATCGCCGTCCTTGATCCGCTCGAACAGCTCGGGGCTGGCGTTGTCGACGAACGGCACCCCGGCGTCGACGATGATCTGCGGACCCAGGTTGGGGTAGCGGCCGCTGATGCCCGCGGCAACGTTGACCACGCTCGCCGCGCCGCACGCGACAAGCGCCTCCGCGCTCACACGGTCGACGTCAACGTGATCGATAATCGCGATTTCCCCGGGCCGGAGGCGTTTGGTCAGCCCCTTGGTCCGCCGATCGATTCTCGCCACTGCCGTCACCCCGGGAAGGCCCGTGACCTTCCTGCGGCGGAGGTAACCGGTGAGCCTGCTCTGAAGCTCGTCAATCGGCACCTTCATCACGACCATCCTGCCAGAGCGAATGACCGGGCACGCCAAACCCACGGCAGCACGTCGGATTCGTCACAGAAGATCCTCACGTGCTCCTGCTCCCCCGAGCATCCGAAAACAGTCCTCCTCAGGCCTTGTCCGCCGCGGCGATCGCGAGGAGCTCCTCCGCGTGCGCGCGGCCCAGCTCGGAGTCCTCCAGCCCCGCCAGCATGCGGGACAGCTCCCGCGCCCGCCCGTCCTTGTCGAGCGCCACCACGCCGCTGCGGACCACGCTGCCGTCGCCTGCCTTCTCCACGACCAGGTGCTGGTCGGCGAAGGCCGCCACCTGGGGCAGATGAGTGACGACTATCACCTGGGCGGTGCGGGCCAGACGGGCCAGACGGCGGCCGATCTCCACCGCGGCCTTGCCGCCCACGCCCGCGTCGACCTCGTCGAACACGAAGGTCGGCACCGGGTCGGCACCGGCGAACACGACCTCGATGGCGAGCATCACCCGGCTGAGCTCACCGCCGGAGGCGCCCTTGTTCAGCGGCAGGGGCGGCGAGGCCGGATGCGGGGACATGCGCAGCTCGACCTCGTCGACGCCGTGCGGGCCGAAGTCGTCGGCGGCCGTCATGCCGACCACCACCCGGGCGTGCGGCATGGCCAGCGCGGTGAGCTCCTCGGTGACGGCCTGCCCGAACCGCTCGGCGGCGGCGGCCCGGATCCGGGTCAGCTCGGCGGCCAGCTCGGTGAGGCGCCCGGTGAGCTCCTCGTGCTCCCGGGTGAGGTCGGTGATCCGCTCGTCGTCGCCTTCGAGCTCGGTGACGCGCTGCGCCGCCTGGGCGGCCCAGGCGAGCACCGCCCCGGTGTCCTCGCCGTATTTGCGGACGAGATGGGCGAGCACGGCCTGGCGCTCCTGCACGACCGAGAGCCGGACCGGGTCGGCCTCGACCGACTCGGCGTAGGCGGCCAGTTCGGTGGCGACGTCGGAGATGAGATATCCCGCCTCGGCGAGCCGGTCGGCGATCCCGGCCAGCGTCGGGTCGAACTCCCGCACCGCCTCGACGGCCGTGCGGGCCTGGCCGACCAGCGTGACGGCGTCCTGCATGACCTGCTCGCCGGACATCGGGTCCCCCAGCAGCGCCCGGTGCGCCGTCTCGGCCGCGCTCCGGAGGGAGTCGGCGTGGGAGAGCCGCTCCACCTCCTCGCGGAGCTCGGCGTCCTCGCCCGCCCTGGGGTCGGCCTGCTCGACCTCGTCGAGCCCGAACCTGAGCAGGTCGGCCTCCTGCGCGCGCTCCCGGGCCCTGGCGGTCAGCTCCGCCAGCTGGTCGGCGACCTGCTTGTGCCGCTTGTAGGCGTGCTCGTAGGCGCGCAGCGGCTTGACCAGGTCCTCACCCGCGTAGCGGTCGAGGGCGGCCCGCTGGCGGCCCGGCTGGAGCAGCCGCTGCTGGTCCATCTGGCCGTGCACGGCCACCAGGTCCTCGGCCAGGTAGGTGAGCGTGCCCACCGGGACGGTGCGGCCGCCCAGCCAGGCGCGGCTGCGGCCCTCGGCGGAGACGGTGCGCGAGATGATCAGCTCTCCGTCTTCGATCTCGCCGCCCACATCCTGCACCTGCTGGGCCACCCGGCCCGCCGGGTCCACCATGAGCGTGCCCTCGACGGTGGCCTTGTCCGAGCCCGGACGGACGCGGGCGGGATCGGCCCTGCCGCCGAACAGCAGCCCCAGACCGGTCACCACCATGGTCTTTCCCGCACCGGTCTCGCCCGTGAGCACGGTGAACCCCGGCGACAGCACCAGGACGGCCTCGTCGATCACGCCGAGCCCTTGGATGCGGACCTCCTCGACCCTGGGTCGCACTGGTCCCTCCCGTCACATCGAATTCACCGAACATCAGTGCGGTGCGCGGGCACGATCCTACGCGCTCGGGACGACGATCGCCCGGACGCGCTACGACCGCACCCTGCCACGCCACCCCTGCACCGGGAGGTCGAATTTGGCGACCAGCCGGTCGGTGAAGGGCGCTCCGGTGTCCTCCACGCCGTGCAGCCGCGCCAGCCGTACCGGGACCGTGCCCCGGCGGACCTCGACCCGTGCGCCGGCGGGCAGGTCGAACCGGCGGCGGCCGTCGCACCACAGCACCGCCCCGGCCGTCTCCGGCTGCACCTCCAGCGCCACCGTGGAGCGAGGGGAGATCACCAGCGGCCGGGCGAACAGCGCGTGGGCACTGATCGGCACCAGCAGCAGCGCCTCCACCTCCGGCCAGACCACCGGCCCGCCGGCCGAGAAGGCGTAGGCGGTGGAGCCGGTCGGCGTGGCGCAGATGATCCCGTCACAGCCCCAGCGCGACAGCGGGCGCCCGTCGATCTCGGCGACCGCCTCCAGCATCCGGTCGTTCTTCTCCACGGTGGCCTCGTTGAGCGCCCAGGTGTCGGCCAGCAGCTGCCCGTTGAGGCGGGCGGTGACCTCGACGGTCATCCGCTCCTCCACGTCGTAGCGGCCCTGGACCACGCAGTCCACCGTGACCGCCAGGTCTTCGACCTCGGCCTCGGCCAGGAACCCGACGTGCCCGAGGTTGACGCCCAGCAGCGGCACGCCCGCCGGACGGGCGAGCTCGGTGGCCCGCAGCAGGCTGCCGTCGCCACCGAGGACGATCATCATCTCGGCGTCCTGGACCGCCGCGGCGCTGGCGGGCACCACGTCGGCCCCCGCGCAGGCGATGGCCTCGGCCTCGGCGTTGAGGATGCGCACGGTCAGCCCGGCGTCCACCAGCCGGCCGATCACCGTCCGGGCGGCCTCGACGGCCGCCTCCCGTCCGGTGTGGGCGGTGACCAGCACGGTGCGCTTGGTAGTCATGTTCCACTCTTTCGGGGGATAACCACTACTGGGGGCCCTGCTCCACCGCGCGTCCGATCTCGGCGCCGAGGTCCTCGACCGGCGGCGCGCCCTCTCCCTTGCCCAGCCAGATGACGTACTCCACGTTGCCCGACGGACCCGGCAGCGGGCTCGCGGTGACGCCCCGCACGGTCAGGCCGAGCGCCTGCGCGGCCTCGGCCACATCCTGCACGGCCTGCGCCCGCAGTGCGGGGTCGCGCACCACCCCGCCGGCGCCGACCCGCTCCTTGCCGACCTCGAACTGCGGCTTGACCAGCATCGCGAAGTCGGCCCGGTCGGCGGCGCACCGCGCCAGGGCGGGCAGCACCAGGCGCAGCGAGATGAAGGAAAGGTCGCCGACGACCAGGGTGGGAGCCTCTCCGACCATGTCCGGCGTCAGGTCCCTGACGTTGACCCGCTCCATGACCGTGACCCGCTCGTCGGTCCGCAGCGACCAGGCGAGCTGGCCGTACCCGACGTCGACGGCGAGCACGTGCCCCGCGCCGGCGCGCAACAGCACGTCGGTGAAGCCGCCCGTCGAGGCCCCGGCGTCCAGGCAGCGGCGCCCCTCGACGGTCAGCCCCCGCGGGCCGAACGCCTCCAGGGCGCCGAGGAGTTTGTGCGCCCCCCGCGAGACGTAGTCAGGGCCCTCCGCGGCCTCGGTGACCACGATCGCGGAGGCGGTGTCGACCTGGGTCGCGGGCTTGGCCGCCACCCGGCCGCCGACACTGACCCGGCCCGCCTCGATGAGCTGGGCCGCCTGCTCCCGGGACCGGGCCAGCTTGCGGCGCACGAGCTCGCTGTCGAGACGCGTCCGCCGGCTCATCGCTGCTGGTCCACGGCGCCGTCCACCGAGGCGAGCGCCTGCTCCAGCCCGGTGAAGACCTCCTCGAACACGCTCACGTGCGCCGAGACGGGCAGCGCGCCGAGCCGGGCGAGCCCGCCCAGCGCCGTGTCGACCCGCTTCTCGCCGGTCTCTTCCGGCAGGTCTGTCATGCGCCCCCTCCGGAGGTGCTCTTGGCCGTCTTGGTGGTCGTACGGGCGCGCGGCGCGCGGGCCGCCCCGCCCGTGGACGCCTTGACCGTATCGGAAGCCGCGACGCCCGTCGCCCCGGCACCCCCGGCCACGCCCTCGATGCCCTTCCGCGCCCCCGGCGCCCTTCCCCGTCTCCGCCCCCGCTGCGACCTTACGCGCACCCTTGTCATCCGCCCCCCGCGACCTGATGAAGCCCGGCCGACCGGCCGCCGTACGGCCCCGCCCGCCGTGACGGGCCCACGGCCCTCCAACCACCTGGCCGGGCATGCGGGACAGGCCGGTCTCCCCGGAAGCGGACATGTCGCTCTCCCCGGAAGCGGGCATACGCGAACTATCGAGGGGGTTCCGCTCGTTGTCACCTCATTGAGATTCTCCCGCCCCTCGAAAGACTCCGAACGCCATGGCGGAGGCCTCCCCCTCCGGCGCGTCCCCCGCGCGCCGGATCGCACGCTGTATTCATGTGGAACGCTACCGTCCGTAGGTTCAAGGGATTCGGGTCGGCCCGAACAGAAGGGAGCGCCGCGCGATGGCGACCGTCGACGAGTGCCGGGTGGCACTACGCAAACTCGCCGAGCAGTTCGACGAGGTTGACCAGGAGAGCCGTAGCAGGCACGTGGTCGAGCGCAGCATCAGCTGCCACATCCGCGATCTCGGCGTCACCTTCCACGGCCGCATCCACCACGGCGGCCTGGGTCCCTTCGACGACTCGCCCCCCGCCGACGGCAGGCCCGCCGAGGTGAAACTCACCATCGGCAGCGACGACCTGGTGTCCCTGGTGAACGGCGAGCTCGACATGGGGCGGGCGGTGTTCAGCGGCCGGGTCAAGATCGACGCGAGTTTCGGCGACCTTCTCCGTCTCCGCAAGCTCCTCTGAGCGGTCCGGCTCCGGAGAGTGCGGACAGGACGCACCGGGTCTCCGCCCGGGGCGTTCCTCCCGCCCGGAGGCGGGCCGCCTATCCGGCGGGCGGGCGGCCTATCCGGCGGGCGTGTGACCGGACAGCGAGGAGTCGAGCACGGCCTTCACCGCGTCCTCGTCCGCCTGTCCCTCTCCGGCGGCCTCCCACGTGGCGGCGGCGGCCGCCCGGAGCCCGTCGAGAGGGTCCCCCCGCCCGTCGAGGCGGAGCCGGTCCGCCTCCCACCGGGCGGTCCACCCCTCGCAGGCCCAGCCGCTCCCGTTGCGCTCCACCCGCGGGTAGGGCCTGTGCAGGGCCGACAGGTCGGCGGCGACGTAGGTGGGCCGATGCCGGGGACCGGCGGTCAGCAGGTCGAGAGGGGTCGCCACCCCGGTCAGCACCAGCAGGCTGTCCACTCCCGCGTTGGTCGCCCCCTCGATGTCGGTGTCGAGGCGGTCGCCGACCACCAGCGGCCGCTCCGAGCCGGTCCGCAGCATCGACTCGCGGTGCAGCGGCGGCTCGGGCTTGCCCGCGACGATCGGCTCCACCCCGGTCGCCGTGGCGATCACCCGGACCATGGCGCCGTTCCCCGGCAGTTCGCCCCGATCGGTCGGCATGGTCGAGTCGGCGTTGGCGGCCACGAACAGCGCGCCCTGCCGTACGGCCAGCGCGCCCTCCGACAGCAGGCCGTAGGTGAGGCCGGGCGCGATGCCCTGCACCACCGCGGCCGGACCGTCCAGGGCGGTGCTGACCGGGCGCAGGCCGTGCGCGCGCAGGGCGCTGCGCAGCCCCATCCCACCGACCACCAGCACCGCCGCGCCCGGTCCGAACCGCTCGGCCACCAGCCGCGCGGCGGCCTGGGCCGAGGTGACCACGTCCTCGGGGGCCGCCGGGGCGCCGAGCGCGCTCAGGTGCTCGGCGATCGCCCCCGGGGTGCGCGAGGCGTTGTTGGTGACGTAGGCGAGCCGCACACCGCGCTCCGCCGCCTCGCGCAACGACTCGGGAGCCCCGGGCACGGCGTCGCGCCCGAGGTACACCACGCCGTCAAGGTCGAGAAGAAGGGTGTCATACGGGGTTATCAGCGTCTCTGTAGTCACCTGCCCATTTCATCACCCATGAGGATCACGTCCGGCGGGCGCGTAACGTGGCCCGGACGCTTTTCAACGCCGACACGTAGTGCCGCTGGTCGGGACGCATGGCCGCGGCGATGGCCAGCGGCTCCTGGGCCCCTTCCATGTCTCCGGTGCGCCACAGGGCGAGGCCGAGCCCGAAATAGGCGTAGTCCTCGGCCGGATTGGCATCGACGATCCAGCGGAAACTGTCAACCGCGTCGGAGTACTGCCGGGAGTTGAACTGGGCGCGGGCGAGCGCCTCGCGGATACTCCGTGATTCCGGCTCGGCGTCGGCGGCGCGCTCCAGCAGCGCGACAGCCGCCGCCGGACTTCCCTCCGCCAGAAGTTTCATCCCTCGCTGGAACCAGTCATAGACGTCCCCGGCCGGAGCGCCCGTCTCGGGGCTGGGGGAATCAGACGGACCGCTACGTCCTTGGACCATACGTGAGGCCTCCTTCATCGACAGACGACAGCTCTGGCCGATTTCCTGACGGCCCGGGCACCACCGCGCCATCGGAGCGGTCCCTGGACGTTTCAGGCCTTTATGGCAGCATGCCCCCTATGGCGAATCCTGAACTGCCGGTGCCGGACGGGCTGGTGCTACGCCCGTTTCACGGCGTGAGGTTCACGGTCGACGATCTGGCCAGGGTGACCTCTCCGCCCTACGACCTGGTCGGAGAAGCCGACGTGCGAAACTTGCTCGACTCCCATCCCAACAACGTGGTGCGGCTGATCCTTCCCGGAGCCGACCGCCACCGTTACGCCGAGGCCCGGGAGACCCTCCAAACCTGGCTCTCCTCCGGTGTGCTGGTCCCCGACGAGACACCCGCCGTATACGTCTACGAGCAGATCGGCCCGGGGGTCGTGCAGCGCGGTCTCATCGGCGACGTGGGCCTGGCAGGCCCGGAGCAGCATGTCATCCTGCCGCACGAGGACGTCATGCCCGGACCGGTCGCCGACCGGCTGGCGCTCATGCGCACGACCGAGGCCAACCTGGAGCCCATCTTCCTTCTCTACGAAGGCGCCGGCGGCGCCGCCAGCCTCCTGGTGGACCAGGTCGCCCTCTCCCGGCAGCCGCTGGTCGAGGCGGAGACCCGTGACGGTCTCAGGCACCGGCTGTGGGCCATCACCGACCCCGACGAGCTCGCCTCCCTCAACGCCGATCTCCGCACCCGGCAGGCCCTCATCGCCGACGGCCACCACCGCTACGCCACCTACCTTGCCCTCCAGCGTGAGCACCACGTCCTTCTGCGCGGGCAGCGGGACACGGACGGCACGGCCGTTCCCCAGCACCCGGCGGAGCCCGGCCCCCGGGACTTCGGCCTGGCGCTCCTGGTGGACTCCACCTCCTATCCGCCGGATCTGAAGGCCATCCACCGCGTCATTCCAGGACTGCCGCTGGAGGAGGCAGTGGCCAAGGCCAAGGGGGCCTGGCAGGTGCGCGAGCACGCCGACCTCACCGAAGGACTGGCCGCGCTGCGGGAGGCCGCCGGCCCGGCCTACCTGCTGTCGGCCGGAGGCCCGGCGTATCTCCTCATCGACCCGGACCCCGACCAGCTCGATCAGGCCATGCCCGTCCACCGCTCCGCCCGCTGGCGCGCGCTGAACACCTCCGTTCTCGCGGAGTTCCTGCTGCCGAAGGTCTGGGGGATGAACGACGACGAGCAGTCGGTCCGCATCGTGCACCACGACCCGGAGACGGCGGTACGGCTGGCGCGGGAGTCGGGGGGGACCGCGGTGCTGCTGAACCCGCTGACGGTCGACGACGTGCTCGCGGTAGCGGCCCAGCAGGAGCGGGTGCCCCGCAAGTCCACCTCCTTCGGCCCAAAGCCCCGCACCGGACTGGTGCTGCGCACCTTCGCCTTCGACTGACCTCTTCCACTGTTTCCGCCCTCCGCCCCGGACCGTCACAGAGCGGGCGCCCGGGGGCAGATGGCCACAGGGGGCGGTCACCCCAGGGACGGCACCTCCACATGCCGCAGGACGGACGCCGCCGGGGTGCTTTTCTCGACGGTGTGGGACGGCTCCGGGCAGGTGGCCCCGACTGCTATGGGCTCCTCCACCGGGACGGTCTCGGCGCGCGTGAGCGAGCACACCGGCCTGGGCGGAATGGGGGCCGGGATGCCCTCGTCACCGGTCAGGACCGTGGTGATCCGGCGTTCGAGGCGTCTCACCGAGCGGACCTCGACCTCGTAACCGGACGACTTGGCCCCCTCGCTCCCCCACCATCGACGGCGCAGGGAGCCCACCACCTCCACCATGTCGTCGGGCAGCCAGTCGGCCACGGCCACGGTGACCTCGGGCTCGAATGACACGCACGGAATGGTGTCCACCCGGGTCCCGCGGCCCCGCTGATGGCGTCGGACGATCAGCCTCCAGGCGCTGAGCGTGCTCCCGCTCTGCAGCGACCTGACCCGCACCACTTCGGGCAGGCGGCCCACCAGGGTGACCTCGTTGCGATCCATCGAATCCTCCTTCGATCTCTGCCGATCGAAGACGACTCTTTACGATATGGACTATGCCGGGACGGTCGAACGCCGTTCTGGGGACGCCGGTTCCAACTCTGAGGTGGCCTGTGGACAACATCACCGCCCTCGGCGGAGACGTCTATGAGATCGACACAAGGATGGCCGGGCACTCCGGCATCACGGCGGGGTATCTCATCCTCGCAGACCGCCCCTGTCTCGTGGAGACGGGAACCTCCACCTCCGCTCCCGTGGTGCGCGACGCCCTGACCTCACTGGGTGTCGGCCCGGACGACCTCGCCACAGTCGTCGTCACGCACATCCATCTGGACCATGCGGGCGGAGTCGGCGACATCGCCGGTTTCTACCCGCAGGCGGAGATCGTGGTCCACGAGAAGGGGGCGAGACATCTCGCCGACCCGTCCCGGCTGATGGCCAGCGCCCGGATGGTCTGGGGCGACAAGCTGGACACCCTGTTCGGCGAGCTGTCCCCCACCGAGTCGGCGCGCATCCGCGCGCTGGGCGACACGGGAGCCGTCGACCTCGGCAACGGGCGCACGCTGAACAGCCACTACTCTCCCGGCCACGCCAAGCACCACGTCGGGTTGATCGACTCGGGCACCGGCGACCTTTACGTCGGCGACGCCGCCGGGGTCTACCTTCCGGAGACAGGTGACCTGCGCCCCGCCACTCCGCCGCCGGACTTCGACCTGCAGGCCGCGCTGGACTCGATCGGCCTGTTCGAGGCCCTCGGCCCGCAGCGGCTGCTGTTCAGCCACTACGGGCCGGTCACTGACGTGGAGGAGACCCTGGGGCGCTCGGCGGAGGAGCTGCGCGTCTGGGTCGACCTGACCCGGCAGGCCCATTCGGAGGGAATGGACCTGGACCACGCGGTAGCCATGGTCATGGAACGCACCCGGGAACGCTACGCGGCGCTGAAGGCCGACGACGCGACCGCCGAGCAGTTCGAACTCCTCAGCGGCGCCCCGTCCAACGTGGCTGGAATCCTCCACTGGCGCCGGGTCGGCGAACCTGAGCAGGGGCAGGACGTCGCCGAGTGTCAGATGTCCCCAGCAGGCCAGGGCGAGATCGGCCAGAC
>NZ_JBSFPS010000021.1:0-58408 GCF_053588315.1 Streptosporangium sp. NPDC003464
CAGGGTGAACGGGGGCTCGGGGGCGCAGGGACGGAAGTCCGCGACCCGGTTGAGCGCGCGGGCGGCGGCCTCGCGGATGCGGGCCTGGGCGACGGCCGGCGGCAGGAGCTCGGCGGAGAACTTGTCGACGCCCTTCTTGACCGCGACGGTCTCGACGTCGCCGAGCAGCTCGCGGGCCTCCTCGCAGACGGCCTCGTCCCCCGTCACCAGGGCCACCGGCACGCCGAGCGACCCGGCGAACGACGCCACCAGCCGGGTCTCGCCGCAGACCTCGCCGTTGAGGTAGACGTTCTGGATCTCCTTGCCCATCCAGGTGTGGTTGAGGACTCCGTGCTGGACCCCGGCCCGCGCGTGGTAGCCGGCGAAGCAGGCCGCCCGGTAGCTCGCGTCGAGCCCCTGTCCCATCCGCAGCGGCTTGCCCGGCCCCCGGATCAGCGTGGCCCGCTCGTCGAGCAGGTCGATCCGGAGGTTCTTGACCGACCCGTGCGCGTCGTTGACGCGCACGGCCTCGGCCCCGGCGTCGAAGGCGCCCTGGATGACCGCGTTGGCGTCGCCGGTCATCAGCTCGCAGCCGCGCTCGTAGCCCCGGCCTCCGGCGTGCATCTCCTCGGGGTCCGTCAACCCCGTGACGCCTTCCATGTCCACCGAGAGGTAGACCTTCACGACATCCCCCATGTCTCGACGCGGCGTGCCTCGTCGTCGCTCATGAACCCGACCTCTTCGGCGATGAAGTCACGGACCTGTTCTCGCCACGGCTCGGGGATCTCCTCGATCGCGGGCGGGTAACAGCGCTCCAGCCAGGACGTCGACGCCTCGGTCGCGCCCAGGAACTCCGCGGCCCTGCCGAAGACCGTGTCCTCGACGCCGGGCACCCGCGCGCAGCCGTACTCGATCATCTCCTGCCCGCCGTACGGCGGGGGCTCCTGCCACTTGCGCGCGACCGGGCGGCCCGGGGTGACGGTGGTGCGCAGCGGGCGGCGTTCGACGGCGGCCTGGATGAGCTCCTTGTACAGGCACTTGCCGCAGGTGCCGCAGGGACCGTCCACCCCGCGCAGGCACCAGCGGACCTGCTCGCGCAGGTCCGACTCCAGGGCCAGGCGCATGGTGACGGCCTCGCTCACCCCGCCCACCGGGAGCACGATGTGCACGCCCGCCGCGGCGAAGGCCCGGCCCCAGGCGCCGTGCGGGGACCACATCGGGTTGTCGGGGGTGTAGCGGAGCAGGTAGCGGTCCCCGCCCAGCCAGCGCGAGCCCAGCTCGTAGCCGAAGGCCAGCCCGCCCAGGTCGAGCTCGTCGGCCAGCAGCAGCGCCCCGGCGGCCACCGCGTGGTGCTCGGGGTAGCCGGGCCGGGGCTCGGCGAGCGTGAATTCCAGGTCGGAACGGACGACGGTGAGCTCGCGGCCGGTCCGCGCCGCCAGCGAGGCCAGGACGTCGGCGCGGTAGTGGGTCCAGCGGTTGGGCACGCGCGGGTGGGAGACCCGCTGGAAGTGGACGAACGGCGCGTCGGGCAGCATCGCGGCCACCGCCGCGGAGTCGGCGCCGCCGCTGTAGGAGATCGCCAGTCTGCCGCCGGAGCGCGCCGCCCCGCCGACGGGCCCCGCCTCGATCCCCCAGCCCGACCGGATCGCCGCGGCGAACTCCGGCGAGACCGGCCGGTCGAAGACGATCGCGCGCCGGGTCCACGGCGCGACGACGGTCCACGCGGCCAGGGCCGACAGATCGGGGTGGACGTCGTACGGCTCGCGCGGCAGCTCGACCCGGAAGGAGTTGGTGGCCAGCTTCAGCGGCTGGCCGTCGGCGCAGAACCCGGTGATGGCGTCCTCGGGATCGAGCCGGAAGGTGAGATGCCAGACGCCGCCGTCCGCGGCCCAGGTCGCCCTCATGCGCCGCTCCCGGAGGACCGGTCCGCACGGCTCCCGGAGGACCGGTCCGCGCCGGTCCCGGCGAGGCGGTCCACGGCCTGCCAGAGCAGCACCTCGTTCTGGAGCAGCCGGTCCATCGCGACCGCGGTCTCCTGGGCCAGCCGGTGAGCGTCGTCCCAGCGGCGGGCCCGGGCCTCCTCGACCCCCGCCTTGGCCACCTGCGCCCGGAGCCTGTCGATCTCGGCCCGCAGCGCGGTCACCTCCCGGCTCAGCGTCTGGACCTCCCAGAGCGCGTCCCTGATGTCCTGGCGATGATCGGCCAGGGAGATGTATCGGGAGTCGAACCAGCCGCGCACCGCGCGCCGTAGGCGGGCAGGCACCAGAGCGTGCTTCACTGACCGAACCATAGTCTGGAACGATACCGGCAAAGCCTGATCTACCCGGAGGGTCCTGCCGACATCGGCACCGCCCGGACCGGTGCCCGCGCCGTCCCGCCCGGGAACGCCTCAGCGGCCGGTGAACTTGGCCTGGGACTTCTCCGCGAAGGCGCGCATGCCGGCCTTGGCGTCATCGGTGGCGAACAGGGCCGAGAACTGCAGGCGCTCGATCTCCAGGCCGCTGTCCAGGTCGACCTCCAGGCCGCGGTCGACGGCCTGCTTGGCGGCGCGCAGGGCCAGGGCGGGGCCGCCGGCGAACCTGGCGGCGTAGGCCAGCGCCTCGGTGTAGACGTCGGCGTCGGGGACGACCCTGTCGACCAGCCCGATCTCCAGCGCCTCGGCGGCGGGCACGTGGCGGCCGGTGAAGATGAGGTCCTTGGCCCTGGCGGGGCCGACCAGGCGGGGCAGCCGCTGGGTGCCGCCCGCCCCGGGGATGATGCCCAGCAGGATCTCCGGCTGGCCGAGCTTGGCCGACTCGCCGGCGATCCGGATGTCGGCGCACAGGGCCAGCTCGCAGCCGCCGCCCAGGGCGTAGCCGGTCACGGCGGCGATGACCGGCTTGCCGATCTCCGCCACGGCGGTGAAGCAGCTCTGCAGCACCGCGGAGTGCGCCGACATGTCCGCGTAGGACATGTCGGCCATCTCCTTGATGTCGGCGCCCGCCGCGAAGACCCGCTCCCCGCCGTAGAGGACGACGGCGTAGACGCCGGGGTCGGCGTCCACCTGCCGGGCGCAGGCCGCGATCTCCTCCTGCACCTGCCGGTTGAGCGCGTTCATCTTCGGCCGGTCCAGCCTGATCGTCGCGATCCCCTCGGCCGTCTCCACCCGCACGAACTCACCCATGGCCGTCCCTCCGCCGAAAATTCCGTCACCCCAACATAGAGGCGCGGCCTAGTTGGCGGGCAGTGCCAGGCTCATGGGCTCCTCCGCGGGGCCGGCGGGGCCGGCGATCACCCGGCGATAGACCTTCTCGTACTCCTCCGTCATCACCTCGACGTCGAAGCGGCCCGCGACGTGGGCCCGGCAGGCGTGCGGATCGAGCCCGCCGGCCGCCTCGACGGCCTCGGGCAGCTCCCCGGCGTCGCCGCGGACGAACCCGGTGACCCCGTCCACCACCACCTCGGGAACGGCCCCCCGGCCGAGCGCGACCACGGGCGTCCCGCAGGCCATGGCCTCGATCATGACCATGCCGAACGGCTCCTCCCACAGGACCGGGAAGAGCAGGCAGCGGGCCGCCGCCAGCAGCTCGCGCTTGCCGACGGCGTCGGCCTCGCCGATGTATTCGGCGTCGGCGCCGAGCCGGGGCCTGACCTGCTCCTCGAAGTAGTGGTGCTCCACCTGCTCGGTGAGCTTGCCGGCCAGCAGGATGCGCCGCCCGGCCGCGCGGGCGGCGTCGATGGCCAGGTGCGCGCCCTTGTCCCCGTTGAACCGGCCGAGCCACAGCACCCAGTCCTCCTTGTCCTCCCGGAAGGGGAATGAGGACGTCTCGACGGCGTTGTGGACGGTCCCGGCCCAGTTCAGGTCCGGGGCGGACCGCCGCTGGGCATCGGAGATGCCGACCATCGACACGGTCTCGCCGAGCGCCCGGTAATACTCGCCGAACTCGCCCTCCACGTCGTAGTGGCAGGTCACCACGGTCGGCACGGGCCGCGTGTCGGCGGTCAGCGGCCCCGCCAGCGAGTGGTCGTGGACGATGTCGGCGTCGAGCCCGGCGACGAGGGCCTGCGCCCTGGCCGCGTGCAGCACCTCGGGCATCGCCTCGCCGATCCGCTCGGAGGGCGGCGTGTCGCAGGTGGCCAGGAAACGCGCGGACGTCCCCGGCCGGCCGGCCCCGATCAAGGTGACGTCGTGCCCGCGCCGGGACAGCCCGGCGACCAGCTCGGCGATCATCGACTCGATGCCCCCGTAACCGTGGGGCGGTACGTCGTACCACGGCGGGGCGATCATCACGATGCGCAGCCCGTCGGGCCATTCCGAAAAACCTGTCTCAGAGATCATGCCAACCTCGCCTACGGCCTTCCGGCCGGTCAGAAGCATCCGGATTCAACTGATCGAGCTACCGGGGGCGGGGGGTTGGGGAGGGGGCTTCAGGGGACGTGATGGAGGACCGCCGTCGTGGGATGGCGTGGTTCACGGTGCACGGTGATCCACTCGGGCAGGCCGGTGACGGAGATCTCGCCGCCGGCGACCTCGACGTCGATCCGGGTGCCCGCGATCGGGATCCCGGTGATCCGCAGGTTGTCCAGCCCGACGGGGGCCAGCCAGATGTGGCCGTAGGGGATCCACGGGTCGAACCGGAGCAGGCAGCGGACGAGCTGGATGGGGGTGGCGGCGGCCCAGGCCTGCGGGGAGCAGGAGGTGGGGAAGGGCACCGGCCAGGCGAAGTCGTCCCGGCTGAAGCCGCAGAACAGCTCCGGAAGCTGCCAGCCGAAGACCTCGGCCGCGTCCAGCAGGCCGAACGCGATCCGCTGCGCCTCCTCGGCGAAGCCGTACCGCATCAGGCCTGCGGCGATGATGGCGTTGTCGTGCGGCCAGACCGAGCCGTTGTGGTAGCTCATCGGGTTGTAGGCGCCCATGGTGGAGGCCAGCGTGCGCACGCCGTACCCGGTGAACATCTCCGGGGAGAGCAGGTGCCCGGCGACGGAGGCCGCCCTGTCCTCGTCGATGATGCCGGTCCACAGGCAGTGCCCCATGTTGGAGGCGAGGCTGTCTATGGGACGTCCCGCGGCGTCGAGTCCGATGGCGTAGTAGCCCCGGTCCGGCAGCCAGAACCGCTCGTTGAACGCCTCCCGGAGCAGCGTCGCGCGGTCGCTCCAGTGCTTCTTGAGGACCTGGTCGCCGACCTCCTGGGCGAAGTGGGCGCGCGCGTTGTAGGCGGCGTAGACATATCCCTGCACCTCGGCCAGGGCGATGGGCGGGCGGGCCAGGGTGCCGTCGGCGAAGTTGACGCCGTCGACGGAGTCCTTCCAGCCCTGGTTGAGCAGGCCGTGGTCGGTCTTGCGGCGGTAGAACAGGAAAGGGTCGGCCGACTTGGTGATCCATTCGAGGGCGGCGTCGGCGCTCGGCAGCAGCTCGTCGACCGCTTCCTGGTGCACGCCCCACCGGCGCAGCTCGCCCAGGAGCATCACGAACAGCGGGGTGGAGTCGACCGAGCCGTAGTAGGCGAGGCCGCCGTCCGCCGAGACGCCCGGCTGCGCGCCGAAGCGGAGCTCGTGCAGGATCTTGCCGGGCTCCTCCTCGGTGAGCGGGTCGTCGATCCTGCCCTGCAGCCGGGCCAGCCGCCGCACGGTGCCGAGCGCCAGGGACTGGTCCAGCGGGAGCGCCATCCACGAGGTCAGCAGCGAGTCGCGGCCGAACAGGGTCATGTACCACGGCGCGCCCGCGGCGATGCTCGGCGGCTCCTCGGGCCGGTCGGGCTCGAACAGCCGCAGCGACCCCAGATCCTCCCTGGAGCGGCGCAGGACCTGGGCGAGGGCGCGGTCGGGGGTGCTGACGGAGGGGCTCAGACGCCTCCAGTCGGCGCGGCGCCTGGCCGGTTCGGCGTGCTCCACCGGATGGCGGGTGGAGAACCAGGCGGGCGACTCCTCCCCCTCCAGGATCGGGTTGACCTGGAGGCTGACGGTCCATTCGCCCCGGGCGGGGACGACGGTCCGGAAGATGAGCATGCCCGGGACGGCGAACGGCGCCGGGTCGGCCACCACTCTGGCCCCGCGCGAGCGGCTGGTGGAGAAGACCAGCAGCCCCGCCCCGTCGGGGGTCATCTCCACGTCGGGCACGTAACGGATCCGGCCGGCCTTCACCTCGAACAGGTCCGCCACGTCGGAGCTGAGGTGGATGTCGACCACGCATCCGGCCGGCTCGTCGGACAGGTTGCGCAGGGTCAGGTCCTCGCGGAGGCCCCCGCCGACGTAGCGGTCCCTGACCACCAGCAGCGTGCTCTCCGCGCGTCCCGGCCGCGGCCCCGCCCGGCCGATGAACGTCGCGTGGTACGGCTCGCCCGTGAGCACCCGGAGGGCCTCCACCGGCACGTCGTCCACCCTCAGCTCCCAGCGCGACAGCAGCCGGGTGTCGGCGTGGTAGACGCCCTGCGCCCCTCCTTGCAGGATGTCGCCGCTGCGCGTGCACACGCAGAAGGACCCGCCTTCGACCAGCGTCACCGTGGTGTCGCCCAGCGCGCCGGGCTGGCCTTCGAACGTCCATCCGTTCACTGTCGTCTCCGGGCTGTGAGTGAGGTCTCGGCTCTGTAGCCATTCCCACCCCGGGAGGCGGACAATACTTCGCGCGCGCCCGGAACCGCCCGCGTGGATCGATGAAGTCGCTGGTCACAGCCCTGCGCGAGGCACGGCCGGCCCGCGGGCGTCAGGGGCGGCCGCGGTAGGCGCCGGCGCGCGCCGCGGCTGCGGCCGCCTCGGCGGCGCGGTCGGCGAACGCCTCGTCGAGGGGGCCGCCGCTGGCCAGCAGCCGGTAGTACAGGGGGGCGGAGACGGCGCGGATCACCTCCTGCGCGTCGGTGCCCGGGGGCAGCTCACCGCGGGCCACGGCCTGCTCGACGCAGACGGCCCACTCCTCGACGCGGGTCTCGTAGAAGCGGTGCAGGGCCTCGGCCGTGCGCTCGTCACAGGTGGCGGCGGCGATCACGGCCTTGAAGAGGGCGCCCTGGCGCGGGTCGGTCAGCGTGCGCTGGACGAGGCGGGCATTGGCCTTCAGGTCGCCGATGAGCGAGCCGGTGTCGGTGCGTGGCAGCGACTGCTCGGCCATGTCCACCAGCAGGTCGGCCACCAGGCCGGTGGTGGTGCCCCAGCGGCGGTAGACCGTCGTCTTGCCGACGTCCGCGCGGCGTGCGACGTCGGCGAGGTCGAGATGGGCGAAACCCCGCTCCGCGAGGCAGTCCCCGGCTGCCCGCAGGACCGCCTCCCGCACCCGGGCCGTCCTGCCGCCGGGCCGTACGGTCCCCGGCTCCGCGCCTTCAACGGTCATAACGGTTCTCCAGTTCCATTTACATGCCCATCGGTGCTATGGTCGTCTCATCTTAACGGAACCACAGCCCCGTTAGAACTTCCCCTTTCTCAGGAGGGACTCCCATGTCCGTGCTCGATCACGCTCCACACGCCCCGGAGGCCGGACCGGCGTCCGCGGCCGACCAGCAGCAGAAGACCCGCATGACAGGGCGGCAGAAGCTGGTGCTGACCCTGCTCCTCGGGGCCCAGTTCATGATCGCGGTGGACTTCTCCATCCTGAACGTGGCACTGCCCGTCGTCGGCGCCGGCCTCGGCTTCGCCCTGTCGGACCTGCAGTGGATCGCCACCGCCTTCGCCCTGGCCGCGGCCGGCTTCACCCTGCTGTTCGGCCGGGTGGCCGACCTGTTCGGCCGCAAGCGCCTGTTCCTGGGCGGTATGGCCGTGCTCGGCCTGGCCTCCGTCCTCGGCGGCCTGGCCACCTCGCCCGAGATGCTGCTGGCCGCCCGCGTGCTGCAGGGCCTGGCCACCGCGGCCGTCACCCCGGCCGGGCTCTCCCTGCTGACCACCGCCTTCAAGGAGGGGCCGCTACGGGAGAGGGCCCTGGGCCTGAACGGCGCGCTCATGTCCGCGGGCTTCACCGCCGGCGCCATCCTCGGCGGCCTGCTCACCGACCTGCTCTCATGGCGCTGGGCGTTCTTCGTCAACGTGCCGGTCGCGGCCCTGGTCCTGGCCCTCGCCCCGTCCGTCATCACCGACTCCCGCCCCGCCGAGCGCCCCAAGCTGGACGTCCCCGGCGCGATCGCCGTCACCGGCGGCCTGCTCGCCCTGGTCTACGGCCTCACCCAGGCCGGTGAAGGCGGCTGGACCGCCCCTGCCACCCTGGCCGCGCTGGCCGCCGGCGCCGTGCTGCTGGTCGGCTTCTGGTTCATCGAGAAGCGCTCGGCCGCCCCGCTCGTCCCCGTCCGCATCATGAAGCGCCGCAGCGTGATCTGGGGCAACACCACAGGTCTGATCGCCTTCGTCACCGAGACCTCGCTGGTCTTCCTGCTCACCCTCTACCTGCAGGAGGTGCTGGGCTACTCCCCGCTGGCCACCGGGCTCGCCTTCGGCGTCCTGGGCGTCGGCACCGTCATCGGCGGCACCCTGGGCGGCAAGGCCGTCGGCCGGTTCGGCAACCGCGCCACCATCGT
Source organism: Streptosporangium sp. NPDC003464 (assembly GCF_053588315.1). Classification (NCBI taxonomy): domain Bacteria; kingdom Bacillati; phylum Actinomycetota; class Actinomycetes; order Streptosporangiales; family Streptosporangiaceae; genus Streptosporangium; species Streptosporangium sp. NPDC003464. The sequence continues at coordinate 8,448 of NZ_JBSFPS010000021.1, forward strand.
CACCGGCGGCGCCGTCCAGGCCGCCGCCACCCTCGCCCTGGTCGCGCTGGGCACCTCCGGCGCCTGGATCTGGCTGCTGCTGGCCGCCACCTTCATCGGCGGCGTCGGCAACATGCTGATGATCGTCGGCTTCATGGTCACCGCCACCTCCGGCCTGCCCGACTCCGAGCAGGGGCTGGCCACCGGCCTGGCCACGATGACCCAGCAGGTCGGCATCACCATGGGTATCCCGATCATGAGCGCCATCGCCACCGCCCGCATGACCGCCCTGGGCACCACCGGCCCCGACGCCGTCCTGTCCGGTGTCAGCCTCGCCGTCCTGGTCAACTCCGCCCTGGTCCTGGCCGGCGCGCTGCTCGCCGGAGCCTTCCTCTCCCCCCGCCGTGACAGGCGCGCGGCGGTCAAGTGACCCGCCCCGGGGCGTACCGACCCCCCGGCGGCGCCGGGGGGCGCTGGTGGCCGGTCACCCTGCCCGGCCCCGGCCACGACGTGCCCGCCCGGGTCTACCGGCCCGGGCACGCCCCGCACGGCTGGCTGGTGTGGGCCCACGGCGGTAGCTGGCGCGCCGGGTCGGCGGCCGGCTGGCACGCCGCCACCGCCGACCTCGCCCACGCCGCCGGGGCCACCGTCGTCAGCGTCGACTACCGGCTGGCCCCCGCCCACCGCCACCCCGCCGCCCTCACCGACCTGCTGGCCGCCATGGACTGGGCCCAGGAGCACGGCGCCGGCCCGGTCGCGGTCGGCGGTGACAGCGCCGGAGCCACCCTGGCCGCCTCCGCCGCCCTCGTCTGGCGCGACCGGCACCGGCCGCTCGCCGCGCAGGTCCTGGCCTACCCGCCGATCGACCCCGGCTGCCACGCCCCCTCCTATCACCGCCGCCCCCACGCCTTCCCCGGCCCGGCCGAGCTGGCGGCGGCCTGGCGCGACTACCGCGGCGGCGCCGGACGCCATCCGGCCGCCACCGCCCCCACCCCGCTCTACAGCACCCCGGCCGAGGCCACCGACCTCACCGGGGCGGCGCCCGCCGTCCTCGCCGTCGGCACCCTCGATCCCGTGGCCGACGACGTGCTCGCCTACGCCCACCGCCTGCGCGCCGCCGGGACCCCCACCCGCCTCCTCCGGTTCCCCGGCGGCCGGCACGGCGCCTTCCTCACCGACCCCGCTTTCCGTCACCGGCTCGGCACCGCCTACGCCGCCGTCCACTCCCGGGAGACCACATGACCACCGGCGTCCCCGACCACGCCGCGGCGCTCCTGCGCCACTTCGCCGACCTCCGCGACGGCACCCACGGCCACGCCGCTTCCCGCCAGGGCAAGGAGCGGCACTTCCGCGAGGCCGTCGCCCTCCTCGACCCGTACGCCCGCCAGGCGCTCGGCGAGATCGACTCCGGGCTGCTCCTGGGCACCGGCGAGATCATCGCCACCGGCGTACGCCGCACGGCCGACGGCGGGCTTGACGCCGTCTGGGCCCTGGCCTGGCCCGAGCAGCGCGCCGCCGGCATCGAGCCGATCGTCCTGCACGCCTTCTACGGCGCCGGATTCCACCACCCGCATCTGCAGGGCGGCACCGTCGGCCAGTGGCCCATGAACGTCTTCACCCCCGGCGAGGCCGCCGCCGAGCTGCCCACCCTGCGCGCCATCGCCACCGCGGACCTGCACAACCTCGTCTTCCAGCGTGACCACCGCATCATCCCCGCCACCGTGCGGGAGGCCGGCCGGTGACCTCGCGCGCGCCCGCCGCCGCGGGACGGGCGGCCGGTGGCGCCCGCCCCGGCCCCGGCCATCCGCTGGGGACGGTCCGTCGCAGGATCTCCTAGGCTGTTCGACGGAGGTCGATCACATGAGCGCACGGCCAGAACCGGACGGCCCGCCCAGCTCCGCCCGGGCCCGTAGCCTGACCCACGTCCACCCGGCGGACGTCTCCCTGCAGGCCGCGCTGGACGCGGTCGCCGACCCGGTACGCCGGGCGATCCTGCGCGAGCTGGCCGGGGAGCCCGACTGGGCGCGTGCCTGCGGCACCTTCGACCTGCCGGTCAGCAAGGCGACCCGCAGCCACCACTTCACCGTGCTGCGCCAGGCCGGCCTGCTCGAACAGCGCGACGCCGGGCCGCGCCGGGTCAACCGGCTGCGCCGGCCGGAGTTCGACGAGGCCTTCCCCGGCCTGCTGGAGCTCGTGCTGAGGGAGCCGCCGGCGGTGCCGTAGGCAATCGTTCGGCCAGTTCTCCGGCTTTCCACGGGAAGCCCGCACGGCATTCTGCGATCCTCAGGCGTCCGTCGCGGAGCCGCCGCCGGAGGCCGTCGCCGAGGTGCCCGCGCGGAGCCGCTCCCCGGGCGGCCGCCTGACCGGCGGCCCGGCGCCCATCGCGAGGAGAGCGGTCCGGCGCCCGGCGCGAGGAGACCCGCGCGCATCCATGACGGTTCACCCCTTGCCGGACCCGCATGGTGAAGAAACTCTTCTCCAACTGTCACAAATATGAAGAAACTTATTGACATCGCGATCTTAACTTCGCAGTCTGACTTGCATCGGATCCCCCAGCCGAGGAGCACCCCCATGCAACGATCCGCACCGCTCCGCATGGCGGCCGCAGCCGTCATGGCCGTCGGCGGTCTTGCCCTCATACAGCCGGCGTCGGCCGCCCAGGCGGCCCCCGACGACCGGCAGGCGGCCTTCACCGAGGCCGCCAAGGCCTACGACGTCCCCGAGAGCATCCTGCTCGGCGTGTCCTACCTGGAGTCACGCTGGGACGCCAACGCGGGCCGGCCGAGCAACTCCGCGGGCTTCGGCCCCATGCACCTCACCGACGCCGCCGCGCTCGTCACCGAGGGCGCCGCCGAGCACCACGGCCAGGGCGAGGAGGACCCCCGCGGCGACGAGAGCCGGCCGCGCACGGTCACCGGGAAGGCCCCGGCCCCGGCCGAGATCCCCGCCTCGCTCAAGACCCTGGAGAAGGCCGCCGAGCTCACCGGCGCGAGCCGCGAGCAGCTCCGCGCCGACCCGGCCGTGAACATCCGCGGCGGCGCGGCCCTGCTGGCCGACTACCAGAAGCAGCTCGGCGCGCCGCTCAGCGCCGACCCCGCCGAGTGGTACGGCGCGGTGGCCCGCTACTCGGGCGCGGAGGAGGCCGAGGCGGCCAAGTTCTTCGCCGACGAGGTGTACACCACGATCCAGGGCGGCGCCGAGCGGGTCACCGACGACGGGCAGAGGGTCGGCCTGGCCGCGGTGCCCGGCCTGAAGAAGTTCGAGAAGTGGCTGGACAAGCTCGGGCTGCACCGGCCGCGCCGGGACGGCGTCGAGTGCCCGCCCACGGTCTCCTGCGAGTGGGTCCCGGCGCCCTACCAGGCCCTGCCGGACGACGACTACGGCAACCACGACCTGTCCGACCGGCCGCGGAACCAGAAGGTCGACTACATCGTCATCCACGACATGGAGGGCTACTTCGCCCCCTCCCTGAAGCTGGTGCAGGACCCCACCTACGTGAGCTGGCACTACTCGCTGCGCTCCAGCGACGGTCACATCGCCCAGCACGTCAGGACCAAGGACGTCGCCTGGCACGCCGGCAACTGGTACGTCAACGCCAAGTCGATCGGCCTGGAGCACGAGGGCTTCCTCGGCGAGGGCGGCGCCTGGTACACCGAGGCGATGTACCGCACCTCGGCCAAGCTGGTGCGCTACCTGGCCCTGCGGCACGGCGTCCCGCTGGACCGCGCGCACATCATCGGCCACGACAACGTGCCGGGCACCCTGCCGAGCACCGTGCGCGGCATGCACGAGGACCCGGGCCCCTTCTGGGACTGGGCGCACTACTTCGACCTGCTCGGCAAGCCGCTGCACGGCTCGGGCGGCCCGAAGGCGGAGTCGGTCATGATCCTGCCCGACTACGACAAGAACCAGCCCTACTACTACGGCTGCGACCGCAAGAACCCCACGGCCGACTGCGCGCCGCACGGCTCGTCGTCGATCTGGCTGCGCACCGAGCCCCGCCAGGACGCCCCGCTGGTCAAGGACATCGGCAAGCACCCGACCGGTGACTCGCTCTACAGCGTCTACGACCACAGCGCCCGCGCCAACACCGGCCAGCGCTACGCCGTGGCCGAGCGCCAGGGCGACTGGACGGCGATCTGGTATCTCGGTCAGAAGGCCTGGTTCCACAACCCCGCCGCCCAGCCCACCGCGGTCCCCTCGCGCGGCCTGGTGGTGACGCCCAAGCCGGGCCTGGCCAGCGTCCCGGTGTACGGCAGGGCCTATCCGGAGCCGGAGGCCTACCCGGCGAACGTGCCGGTCCAGGCGATCACACCGCTGCAGTACACCTTCGCCGCCGGCCAGCGCTACACCCTCGGCCTCGCCACCCAGGGCGAGTATTACCGGGCGGTGACCTTCGACGCCTCCCAGCACGTGGTGGTCCGCGGGAAGCTGAAGTACTACCAGATCCAGTTCGGCCACCGCGTGATGTTCGTCAAGGCCGACGACGTCGTGGTCTCCGTCGCCTGAGCGTCCCGGGACGGCTCGGCGGGACCGCGGGCCGGCCGGGGGACTTCCGCTCCCCCGGCCGGCCCGCCGGTCTCAGCCGGCCGGTCCCCGGCTCAGCGCAGGGTGCCGTTGGTCATGCCCGCCGGCTCCTCCGGCACGGCCACCAGACCCAGCTCGGAGGGGGCGGCCACGAGAGGGTGGTCGGGGACGACCCGGACGGTGTAGCCGAAGGACCCGGTGCGGTCCAGCGGGATGGTGCCGCTGAAGACCGCCTTGCCGTCGTCGCCGTCCGCCTCCAGCGTCAGGTCCGTGTAGGCCGGGCCGACCAGCTCGTCATGGAGCCCGACCAGGCCGTAGGCGGCCTGGACCCGGATGTCCTGGGGTTGCAGCTCGCCCAGGGCGATGGTCGCCCGCAGCTCCAGTGCCGCCCCCACCTCGGGGGTGTCGCCCAGGTTCGCGGCCTCCACGTGCTCGACCCGGATCCCCGGCCACGCCTGGCTCACCCGCAGCTTCCACGCGGCGAAGCTCTTGGCCGGCTCGTAGCCGTCGGCCACCAGGGCACGGGCAGACCTGGCCGCCGGGGTGTAGAGGTCGACCACGTAGTCGCGGAGCATCCGGCCGGCCAGGACCTTGGGGCCGAGGGAGGTCAGGGTGTGCCGGACCATCTCCAGCCAGCGCAGCGGCAGGCCGTCGGAGGCGCGGTCGTAGAACCGGTCGGCCACCTCGTGCTCGATCAGGTCGTAGAGCGCGCCGGCCTCCAGCTCGTCGCGGCGGTCGGGGTCGGCGACACCGTCGGCGGTGGGGATGGCCCAGCCGTTGGTGCCGTCGTACCACTCGTCCCACCATCCGTCGCGGATGGACAGGTTGAGCCCGCCGTTCAGCGCGGCCTTCATCCCGGAGGTGCCACTCGCCTCCAGCGGCCGGATCGGGTTGTTCATCCACACGTCGGAGCCCTGGACGAGCAGCTGCCCCAGGGCCATGTCGTAGTCGGGCAGGAAGACGATGCGGTGCCGCACGTCCTCCCGGTCGGCGAACTTCACGATCTGCTGGATGAGCTTCTTGCCGCCCTCGTCGGCGGGGTGGGCCTTGCCCGCGATCACGATCTGGACCGGCTTGTCCCGATCGAGCAGCAGCCCGCGCAGCCGCTCGGGATCGCTCAGCATCAGGGTGAGCCGCTTGTAGGAGGGGACCCGGCGGGCGAAGCCGATGGTCAGCACGTCGGGGTCGAGGGCGTCGTCGATCCAGCCGAGCTCGGCGCGGGAGGCGCCCCGGTCGATCCAGGAGCGGCGCAGCCGCTCGCGCGCGGCCTCGACCAGCCGCCCGCGCAGCTGCCCGCGGATCCTCCAGATGTCGGCGTCGGAGATCTTGTTGACGCCCTCCCAGCCCTGGGCCCGTTCGACCAGCGTGGGCAGCTCCCTGCCCGCCAGCTCCATGATCTCCCGGCCGACCCAGCTGGGCGCGTGCACGCCGTTGGTGATCGAGCCGATCGGGATCTCCTCGGCGTCGAAGCCCGGCCACAGCCCCTGGAACATCTCCCGGCTGACCGCGCCGTGCAGCTCCGAGACCCCGTTGACCCGCTGGGCCAGCCGCATGCCCATCGCGGCCATGTTGAACTTGCCCGGCTCCTCCTCGGCGCCGAGCGCCAGGATGCGCTCCACCGGGACCGTGGGCCACGCGTTGTCGCCGCCGAACTGGCGGGCGATCATCTCGGCCGGGAAGCGGTCGATCCCCGCGGGGACGGGTGTGTGGGTGGTGAAGACCGTCCCGGCGCGGACCGCCTCCAGGGCCTCCTCGAAGGAGAGCCTGCTCTCGGTCAGCTCGCGGATGCGCTCCAGGCCCAGGAAGCCCGCGTGCCCCTCGTTGGTGTGGAACACCTCGGGCTCGGGATGGCCGCTCACCCGGCAGTAGGCCCGGATGGCGCGGACGCCGCCGACGCCCAGCAGCAGCTCCTGCAGCAGCCGGTGGTCGGTGCCCCCGCCGTACAGGCGGTCGGTGACGTCACGGGCGGCGGTGTCGTTCTCGGCCACGTCGGAGTCGAGCAGCAGCAGCGGGACCCGCCCCACCTGGGCCACCCAGATCTGGGCGTGCAGGACGCGCCCCTCGGGCAGGCCGAGGGCGATCCGCACCGGCGTGCCGTCCTCCTCCTTCAGGAGGGTCAGCGGCAGTCCGCCGGGGTCGAGGGACGGGTAGTGCTCCAGCTGCCAGCCCTCGGGCGACAGGGACTGGGTGAAGTAGCCGTGCCGGTACAGCAGGCCGACCGCCAGGATCGGCACGCCGAGGTCGCTGGCGGTCTTCAGGTGGTCGCCGGCGAGGATGCCCAGCCCGCCGGAGTATTGCGGCAGGGCCGCGGCGATGCCGTACTCGGGCGAGAAGTAGGCGATGGCCCGGGGCGCGTCGGGGATGGTCTGGTACCACCTCGGCGCGGTCATGTATTCGCGGAGGTCGTCCGCCGCGTCGGCGACCCGTCTCAGGAAACGGCGGTCGGCGGCCAGCTCGCGGAGCCGGCCCGCGTCGACCGCGCCGAGCAGGGCGACGGGGTCATGGCCTACGCGCTCCCAGACGACCGGATCGACCTCGGCGAACAGGTCGATCGTCTCGGGATGCCATGACCAGCGCAGATTGTGCACAAGCTCGCCGAGGGAGGCCAGCTCCGGAGGAAGGACGGTGCGGACGGTGAACCTGCGGATTGCTCTCACGCTGCCAGACCCTAGTTACTCAGCGCCACGAGGGCGACCTAAACACTCACGCGTCTCCCCCTCACCGCTATCAATCACCCCCAAACACATCAAAGCCGGGTTGATCATGTCTTCGGGCAACTCGCCGGAGAGTGAAAGGTCCCGCACTCTTCCGCCTACACGCATGAAGATGGACTATTGGGGCAACGCATCTATGGGCCGCAATACTCCGCCTCCCGGAACCGGCCATCCACGCGGAGGCGGGACGTAGTCCTGCCCCGAGGCCGGTCGCGGGACATTTGAAAAAGCGAAGATCTTTTTTACTGACTTTTTTCCGGCGGTACCGGGCGTGCCGTCGCTACCTTGAGACGCGATGATCGGACGAATCCCAATCCAGGACATCCAGCCCACGGTCGACTGCGGGCGCCGCCCCGCCAAGGCCGCCGCGGGCGAGACCTTCGAGATCACCGCCACCGTGTTCCGGGAGGGACACGACGCGGTGGCCGCCGGAGCCGTGCTGACCGGCCCGGACGGCGTGCGCGGACCGCTGCTGCGCATGAGGGAGCTGGCTCCCGGCACCGACCGCTGGGGCGTGGAGGTGACGCTGCCCGCCGAGGGCGACTGGCACTTCCGCGTCGAGGCGTGGAGCGACCCCATGGCCACCTGGTTCCACGACGCGGGTATCAAGATCCCACGCGACATGGACGCCGAACTCATGTGCGAGGAGGGCGCCCGGCTCTTCGAACGCGCGGCCAAGGCCGTACGGCCCGCCGACTGCGGGGGCGCGGCCCGCAAGCCCGCGGCCGCGAAGGCGGCGGGCGGCGGGACGGCGGGCGGGGCCGGCGGCGCGACGGCGGCGGGCACCCGGACGGCCGGGCGGGAGGCGGTCACGGATTTCCACGTCTGCGGGCACCGGGCCGCGCTGCTGTCGGTGGCGGCCAAGCTGCGCGACAAGGAGCTCGACCCGCGCGCCCGGTTCTCGGTGGCCCAGCTCCCGGACACGGCGGAGCTGCTGCGCGCGCACCCGCTCCGGGATCTGGTGACCAGGTCGGCCAGGCACGTGATCAGGGTCGACCGGCGCAGGGCGCTGTTCGGCTCCTGGTATGAGTTCTTCCCCCGGTCGGAGGGGGCGATCGTCGACCGGGACACCGCCCCTAAATCCGGAAATTTCACGACTGCAGCGAAGCGGCTGCCCGCCGTCGCGAAGATGGGCTTCGACGTCGTCTACCTGCCGCCCATCCACCCGATCGGGCACAGCTACCGCAAGGGCCGCAACAACACCCTGACGCCGGAGCCGTACGATCCGGGCTCCCCCTGGGCGATCGGCTCCGAGGAGGGCGGGCACGACGCCATCCACCCCGACCTCGGCACCTTCGAGGACTTCGACGCCTTCGTGTCCAAGGCCCGCGAGCTGGGCATGGAGGTCGCGCTCGACCTGGCCCTGCAGTGCGCGCCCGACCACCCGTGGGTCAAGGAGCACCCGGAGTGGTTCAACATCCGCGCCGACGGCTCGATCGCCTACGCGGAGAACCCGCCGAAGAAGTATCAGGACATCTACCCCCTGAACTTCGACAAGGACCCGGAGGGCATCTACGCCGAGGTCAAGCGGGTGGTGCGGCTCTGGATGGACCACGGCGTGCGGATCTTCCGGGTGGACAACCCGCACACCAAGCCGGTGGCGTTCTGGGAGCGGCTGCTGGCCGACATCAACTCCACCGACCCGGACGTGCTGTTCCTGGCGGAGGCGTTCACCCGGCCGGCCATGATGCAGGCGCTGGCCAAGGTGGGCTTCCACCAGTCGTACACCTACTTCACGTGGAAGAACTCGCGGCGGGAGGTCGAGGACTACCTGGGCGAGCTCTCCCACGAGACGTCGCACTTCCTGCGGCCGAACGTTTTCGTCAACACCCCTGACATCCTCCACGAATACCTCCAACACGGGGGAGTCCCGGCATTCCGGATCAGAGCGGTCCTCGCGGCGATGGCGATGCCGACCTGGGGGGTGTATGCCGGATATGAACTTGCGGAGAATGTCCCAGTTCGACCGGGCAGCGAAGAATACCTAGATAGCGAGAAATATCAGTACAGACCTCGCGATTGGGTAGAGGCCGAGCGGGAAGGCCGTAGCCTCGCCCCCTTCATCACGCAACTTAATTTGTTCCGAAGAGCACACCCGGCGCTCCAGGAACTGCGTAACCTACGGTTCCATAGCGTCGACCATCCGGACGTGGTCTGCTTCTCCAAGCGGCTGCCCGGCGCCTACGACACGGCCACACGACGGCACGGCCTGGGCGATGTGGTGCTGACGGTCGTGAATCTCGATCCACACAACACCCATGAGGCGACGGTGTCGCTGGACATGCCGTCTCTCGGTCTCGACTGGCATGCCGAGTTCTTCGTCGACGACGAGCTGTCAGGCGAGTCCTATCGCTGGCGACAGAACAACTACGTGCGCCTCGATCCCCATATCCACCCAGCACACATCTTCACTTTGCGTGCCGCGACGGCGAACCAGCGGTGAGCCGGCCGGGTACGCGATACCGGCAGAACAGCGGGGAGTCCACTGGTGAGTCAGCTACCTGAGCCAATCCCGAACACTTTCGACGAGGAGAAGCCGCGCGATCCGTACTGGTTCAAGCGCGCCGTCTTCTACGAGGTGCTCATCCGGGGATTCGCCGACTCCAACGGAGACGGCACCGGAGACATCCGTGGTCTCATCGACAAACTGGACTACCTCCAGTGGCTCGGTGTGGACTGCCTCTGGCTGCTGCCCCTGTACGAGTCACCGCTCCGCGACGGCGGTTACGACATCGCGGATTTCATGAAAATCCTTCCCGAGTTCGGCGATCTCGGAGATTTCGTGAAATTGGTGGACGAGGCTCACAAGCGAGGTATGCGGGTCATCGCCGACCTGGTGATGAACCACACCAGCGACCAGCATCCCTGGTTCCAGTCCTCCCGCCACGACCCCGACGGCCCGTTCGGCGACTTCTACGTCTGGAACGACGACGACGAGCGCTACAAGGACGCCCGGATCATCTTCGTCGACACCGAGACGTCCAACTGGACCTACGACCCGGTGCGGCAGCAGTACTACTGGCACCGGTTCTTCTCCCACCAGCCGGACCTCAACTACGAGAACCCGGACGTCCAGGACGCGATGCTGGAGGTGCTGCGGTTCTGGCTGGACCTCGGCATCGACGGGTTCCGGATGGACGCCATCCCCTACCTGTTCGAGCAGGACGGCACCAACTGCGAGAACCTGCCCAGGACCCACGAATACCTCAAGCGGGTCAGGGCCGAGGTCGACCGCCTCTACCCCGACCGGGTGCTGCTGGCCGAGGCCAACCAGTGGCCGGCCGACGTCGTGGAATACTTCGGCGACCCGGCCACCGGCGGCGACGAGTGCCACATGGCCTTCCACTTCCCGCTGATGCCGCGCATCTTCATGGCCGTCAGGCGGGAGTCCCGCTACCCGATCTCGGAGATCATGGCCCAGACGCCGAAGATCCCCGAGAACTGCCAGTGGGGCATCTTCCTGCGCAACCACGACGAGCTCACGCTCGAGATGGTGACCGACGACGAGCGCGACTACATGTACTCCGAGTACGCCAAGGATCCCCGGATGCGGGCCAACGTCGGCATCCGGCGGCGGCTGGCCCCGCTGCTGGAGAACGACCGCAACCAGATCGAGCTGTTCACCGCGCTGCTGCTGTCGCTGCCCGGGTCCCCGGTGCTCTACTACGGCGACGAGATCGGGATGGGCGACAACATCTGGCTGGGCGACCGCGACGGCGTCCGCACCCCGATGCAGTGGAGCCCGGACCGCAACGCCGGGTTCTCCAACTGCGACCCCGGCCGGCTTTACCTGCCGGTCATCATGGACCCGATCTACGGCTACCAGGCGATCAACGTCGAGGCGCAGCAGAAGAGCTCCGGCTCGCTGCTGCACTGGACCAAGCGGATGATCGACATCCGCAAGCGCCACCCGGTCTTCGGCCTGGGAGCGTTCACCGAGCTGAACTCCTCCAACCCGAGCGTCCTGGCCTACGTGCGCGAGTTCGGCGACGACCGCATCCTGTGCGTCAACAACCTCTCGCGGTTCCCGCAGCCGGTGGAGCTGGACCTGCGCCGGTTCGAGGGATCGGTGCCCGTGGAGACCATGGGCGGAGTTCCGTTCCCACCGATTGGCGAACTTCCGTATCTTTTGACGCTTCCTGGGCATGGGTTCTACTGGTTCACCCTGCCGCCCGTAACCCAGGAGGCGTAAAGCCGTGTTGACGCAGCTCCTTACCGGCTGGATCACCCATCAACGATGGTTCGCCGGTAAGGGGCGGCCGATAGACGAGCTCGGCATCGATTCCGACGTCGAGCTCGCCCCCGGCCTGCGCCATCTGATCATCTCGGTCCACCAGGCCGGGACGCACGACCGCTACCAGCTCCTGCTCGGCACCGACGGGCACACCTCCGGCCGCTACAGCCACGCCCGGATCGGCGAGGGCTACTACGACGCCGCCTACGATCCCGACCTCACCGGCACCCTGCTCACCGGGATGGCCGACGGCCACGACCTCGGCCCGCTCCGCTTCCGCCACCTGGAGGGGGTGGAGATCGACACCTCCCTGCGGAGCCTGGTGCTCGGCGCGGAGCAGTCCAACACCTCCCTGGTGTACGGCGAGACCTACATCTGCAAGCTGTTCCGCCGCCTGATCCCCGGCGTCAACCCCGAACTGGAGATCGTCACCGCCCTGGCCCGGCACGGCGCCCACCACATCGCGCAGCCGTACGGCTGGATCGAGACCGACCTCGACGGTGAGCCCACCACCCTGGCCATGACCCAGGAGTTCCTCGCCACCGCCAACGACGGCTGGGCCCTGGCCCTGGCCAGCGTCCGCGACCTGTACGCCAGCTTCGACCCCTCGGCCTGCGACGCGGGCGGCGACTTCAGCTCCGAGGCCTACCGGCTCGGCGTGGCCACCGCCGAGGTCCACCGCGAGCTGGCCGCCGCCTTCCCCACCGACGTGATGGAGTCGCAGGACGTCAAGCAGATGGTCGAGGACCACCGCCGCCGCCTGGCCGGCGCGATCGCCGAGGTGCCCCAGCTCGCCGCCTACGCGCCGGTGGCCCAGGAGGCCTACCAGCGGGTCGCCGACGTGGTCGCCGAGATCCCCGTCCAGCGCGTCCACGGCGACTACCACCTCGGCCAGGTGATGCGCACGACCACCGACTGGGTCGTCCTCGACTTCGAGGGCGAGCCCGGCCAGCCTCTCGCCGAACGCCGCGCCCTGTCCTCCCCGCTGCGGGACGTGGCCGGCATGCTCCGCTCCTTCGACTACGCCGCCCGCCACCTGCTGGCCGACCATCCCGACGCGGACGAGCTGCGCCCCCGCGCCATCGAATGGGCCGAGCTCAACCGCTCCTCCTTCCTGGCCGGCTACTCCGCCGGCGGCGGCCGCCTGCAGGCCGAGGACGCCGTCCTGCTGCGCGCCCTGGAGCTGGTCAAGGCCGTCTACGAGGTCACCTACGAGGCCCGCAACCGTCCGGCCTGGCTGCCCATCCCGATGGCCGCCTTCCAGGTCGAGCGGTAGCGGGCCGCCGGGGTCCCCCACCGGCGCCGCCTGTCAGGACCTGGCTCCGCGCCCCGGTCCCGGGAGCCGGTCGCGGGACCCGCTTCCGTGACCCGGTCGCGTGACCCGGTCGCATGAGCCGTCCGGAAGGTCCGGTCCCCGGAGCGGGCTTGCACTTGACGTAAGCGTCAAGCTTTAACGTCGTCGGCGACAGCCTTCAAAGCCCGTGCGGGACTGTCCTGCGCGGCGTCCGGCCTGCCGAGGAGCCACCATGACCGTCGCCGTCCCAGCCACCCATCGCGAGGTGCACCTGACCGCTCGCCCGGAAGGGGCGCTCAGCACCGATCACTTCCACGTCGTCGAGGTTCCGGTCCCCGAGCCCGGAGCCGGCCAGGTGCTCGTGCGCAACCGCCTCATGAGCGTCGTCGCCGTGATGCGCACCCTGGTGGGGGACGGCGCCGGCCTGCCCATGCCGCCGTACGGACTGGGCGAAACCCCCTGGGCCCCGGCCCTCGGCGAAGTGGTCGCCGCGCCGGGCGCCGGCCTGAGCGTCGGCGATCTCGTCACGCACACCCAAGGCTGGCGCGAGTACGCGACCGTCGACGCGGCCGCCGCGCAGCGCGTCGACCCCGAGGCGCTGCCCGATGTGGCCGCCCATCTCTCGCAGGGACTGACCGCCTGGCTGGGCATCGTACGGGCTGCCGAGGTGAGGCCCGGCGACACGGTGTTCGTGTCCGGTGCGGCGGGCGGCGTCGGCTCCCTCGCCGGGCAGTTCGCCCGCCTGCGTGGCGCGGCGCGAGTGATCGGCAGCACCGGTTCCCGGCTCAAGGGCCGGTATCTGGTCGAGGAGCTGGGTTACGACGCCGCCGTCATCCGAGGGGAGGGTCCCATCGAGGACCAACTGCGGGAGGCGGCCCCCGACGGCGTCGACGCGGTCTTCGACAACGTCGGCGGCGAGCAGTTGTCGGCCGCGCTGGCGGTGGCCCGCCGCGGCGCCCGCGTCGCGCTTGTCGGCGCGCTGTCCAGCCAGCTGTCCGGTGGCTTCAACGCCCCGGTCGAGATCGACAGCGCCTCTCTCATCCTGCGAGGGATCACGCTGCGCGGAATGTCAGGCAGCGATCATCTGGACGCGATCCCGCAGGCGATGCGGGACTTGGGCCGTGGGCTGCGCGAGGGCACCATCACCTTCCCGCACACCCGTCTGTCGGGCATCGACCAAGCGCCGCGGGCGTTGTGCGAGTTGCTTGAAGGACGTCACATCGGTGCGGTACTGGTGGAGCTGTGACCCAGACCGGAAGGACCTGAAAATGCGCATCGGCGAGGCGGCGGCGTCCGCGGGTCTCACCTCGAGGGCACTGCGCTACTACGAGCAGCGGGGCCTGATCGTGGCACGGCGCACGCCGTCGGGCCACCGCGAATACAGCCATGATGACGTCCACCGGCTGCGGGCCGTACGCGAGCTGCTGGAGGCGGGCCTGACGATCGGCGACGTACAGGACTTCGTCCACGTCCTCGACATGCGGTTCCCGTCGGACGGTGAAGTCTCCGCGACCGTCACGGACGGGTCGAGCCGCTGCCCGGTCGCCGAGGTCACCGGCCGGCGGCTGGCCGATCTCGACAGGCGCATCGAACGGCTGACCGAGCTGCGCGCCCGCCTCACCGAGGCGCTCAACCACCGGTTCGGCGAGCTGTTCCTCGGCCCCGACCAGGCGCGTGACCACAGGCCGGAGCAGGCGGCCTGACGAGCCGCGGGGTGGGGCTGGCGCGGCCGGCCGGAAATCCGCGACGGCCGGCGGGCCCGCCGGGGAGCCGACCGCGACCGCCCGCTCCCCGGCGGGCGTTCCGGGCACGGCGGGCGGCCCCGGGCACGGAGGGTGCCGGGGCCGCCGTGACGCGGGGGTCAGCAGATGACGAGCAGACCTGTGATGGCGGAGCAGGTGGCCGAGGCCGTGTCGTTGGCCGGCTGGGTGTCGGCCGGGGCGCTGTCGAGACGTCCGGCCGTGACGGTGAGGCGGTTGCTGATGGTCAGCAGCTGGGTGTGCAGGCCCAGGGACCTGGTCACCGAGCCGCCCGCGGGCAGGGAGCCGAGGTCACAGGTGACGGTGCGGGCCCCGGTGTCGGCGGCGCAGCCCGGGGCCGCCGGCCGGGCGAAGCCCGCCGGATAGGTGAAGCGCAGCCGCGCCGCGGTGGCGGTGGCCGGCCCCCGGTTGGTGACGGTGGCGGTGAAGGTCGCGTAGACGACGCCCAGCCCCTTGGGGGAGGCCGCCAGCGAGACGGCGAGGTCGGCGGCGGGCGGGGTCTCGTTGATCGTCAGGTCGCCGAGGTCGGTGGTGACGGGGCCGTCGCCGAAGTTCTCGGTCAGGGTGGCGTGCAGGGGGACCTGGCCCGACGCGGTGGTCTTGAAAGGAAGATAGATCAGCGTGCGGTTCGTGTCACCCGGATCGAAGTCACCCCAGTCGACGGTGACGGTGCGGCCCGCGGTGTCGCCGGTGACGGCCCGCGTGTGGCCCTCCACATCGGACGACCACCAGGACAGGTCGCCCGCGTCGAGACTGCCGTCGGCCTCGGGGGCGAAGGTGATGGTCAGCGGGGCCGTCTCGATCCTGCGGTCCGAGGTGTTGGTGTAGACGAGGTCCAGCAGGGCCTCGGCACCGGGGGCGACGGTCCTGGACGTGGTGAGCGTGATGTGTCCGGGCTGCCCGATGGTGATCGTGGTGGCCTCTTCGGCGGCGGCGCGCTGCGGGCCCGCCAGTCCGGCGGCGACCAGGAGCGCCAGCAGGAGGCCCGACACCACGGATGTCCGGTGCGCACGGCCTGGCGCGATGCCTGTCGTCGGGAACATGCCTTCTCCTTCATGCTCATGGCTTCATGCGGCGAAGAACAACACCTGGATGGTCGCCGTGCGGGGCCCCGCCGGTCTCCGCTCGGCACGGGGCCGGAGCGGACAGGCGGGATCGCTCCGTACAGGGCGATATGCAGAGTGTGACGGATCTTCGTGAAACATGAGGTGTTTCCGGCATATCAGATGAGATCAGCATGAATTCCGCTTCAGCCGGAGAAGGCCGGCCGGCCCGCCGTTCAGCCGGCCCCGGCGGTGCCGGAGGCGCTACGGCTCGGGCGACTCCGAGGGCGCTACGGCTCGGGCGACAGGGCCTCGACCAGGTCGCGGATGGTGCTGCGATGATCGCCGGGCCGCCACGCGAGGGCGAGCACGCTCGGGGACAGACCCGTGACCGGGATCGTCATGATCCCCGGCCGCCGGTAGATCTCGGCGTTGCCGGCGGCGAGCAGGACGATGGTGTCGCCGCTCTCAAGCGCCGCGAAGGTCTCCTCGGCGTTCGTCACGGTCGTGCAGACCACCGGTGACCGCCCGCCGCGCTCGTCGGTCGCGAGCCAGTGGTCGCGGAGCGGGCCGGCGCTTTCGGGGAGCGCCAGGAAGTTCTCCTCCAGGAGCTCGGCGAAGGCGACCTCGTCCCGTCCGGCCAGCCAGTGGTCGTGCCGGAACGCGACCCAGCGCGGCTCTCGGGCCACGACCCGGATGTTGAGATCGTCCTGACCGGGGAACGGCAGCCAGACGAACGCCACGTCGACCTCGCCCTCGGCCAGGCCCGCCGTGGGGTCGGTCCAGTTGACCTGGCGCAGCCGCAGGTCGCAGGCCGGACGGCGTTCGGTGAACCGTTCCCGCAGCGTTCCCAGGAGACCGCGTCCGACACTGGTCGACATGCCCACGGTCAGCCGTGAGGCTTCGGCGGCGACGGCGGCGTCGACGGCCTGCTGGGCCTCGTCCCACTGCTGGAGCAGCCGGCGGGCGGCCGGCAGCAGCGCCTCGCCCGGCGCGGTGAGCCGCACCGTGCGCCGGTCGCGGTCGAACAGCCTCACCCGCATCAGCTCTTCGAGCTGGCGTATCTGCTTGCTGAGCGCCGGCTGCGAGATGAACAGGCGCTCGGCCGCGCGGGTGAAGCTGAGCTCCTCCGCCACGGCCACGAAATACCTCATGTCACGCAGATGAGCATCCATAACGGTCGGCTATTACAGCAGATATTGGACATGCGGGGAAGGCCGACGCCACGATTGCGGCATGAGCACCACGGAGGATCGCCACCTGGTGACCGTCGGCGGCGCCACCGCGCTCCGCACGGCGTCGTCCCAGGTCACGCGCCGCCTCACCGATCCGTTCGGCCCGCCGCCGTGGACGCCGGGCGGCACCTGCCGCTTGGCCCCGCACACTGCCCGATGACGGCCCGACCGGCGGGTTCTTCCGCGACGGCCGTCCCCTCCCCTGATGAACACCCGGTAAGGACAATGAAATGATCTTGGTAACGGGTGCGACAGGCAACGTCGGCTCCGAAGTGGTCCGGGCCCTGGCCGCAGCCGGTGAACCCGTCCGGGCGCTGGTGCGGAAGCCGGACACCGTACCGCTGCCGGACGGCGTCGAGGCGGTGACGGGTGATCTCAACCGGCCGGAGAGCATGACCGGAGCGCTGGGCGGGGCCCGCGCGGTGTTCCTGCTCCCCGGGTACGAGGACATGCCGGGCCTGGTGGCCGAGGCCCGGCGTGCGGGAGTGGAACAGGTCGTGCTGCTGTCCGGCGGCTCGGCCGGGAGCGGCGACATGACCAACGCGGTGACCCGTTTCATGGCCTCGTCCGAGTCCGCCGTGCGGGAGTCCGGGCTGCCATGGACGTTCCTGCGGCCGAGCGCGTTCATGTCCAACGCCCTGCGCTGGCTGCCGCAGCTCCGGTCCGGCGATCGGGTGCGGGTCCCGTTCCCGGACGTCCGCGCGGCGAGCGTCGACCCGCACGACATCGGGGCCGTCGCCGCCCGCGCGCTGCTGTCGGACGAGTACCGGGGCGAGATCCTCCGGCCGACCGGTCCGGTCGCGATGCCGCCCGCCGACCAGGTGGCCGTGCTGGCCGAGGTCCTCGGCCGCGATCTGGAGTCCGTGGGCCTGACGGACGAGGAGGCGCGCACCGACCTGCTCGCCACCATGCCCGTCGAGTACGTGGACGCGTTCTTCGACTTCTACGTGAACGGCTCGCTCGACGAGTCGATCGTCCGCCCGACCGTCCGCGAGGTCACCGGCCGCGAGCCCCGCACCTTCGAGCAGTGGGCACAGGCCCACGCGGACGACTTCCGCTGAACCCCCTCGCACCCCAACCTCACCAACCTCACCAACCTCACCAACCTCACCAAGGCTCCAGATGAACCAGAGATTGCGGCGCCTTCTCGCCGCAAGCTCCGCCGCCGCATGCGCGATCGCGTCGGTGGCGGGCTGTTCGAACGACGACAGGCCCGCGGCGCCGACCGCGGCGCCGTCCGCGCAGAAGGCGGAGCCGGGACGCTTCGCCTCGTCCGACCCGGGCTCGGTCAACACCTACTGGATCCAGGCACCGGAGGGCCTGATCCTCATCGACACCCTGCGCACGCCGACCGATGCCCGGAAAGCGGTGGCGGAGATCGAGAAGACCGGAAAGCCGGTCGCCGCCATCCTGCTCACCCACTCCCATCCCGACCATGTGGGCGGGGCGGGCGCCTTCCACGAGGCGTTCCCCGAGGCCCCCATCTACGCGTCCAAGACGACCGACAAGACGATGCGGGAGGACAGCCGGGGCTTCTACCCGCTGGCCCGCTCGGCGAACGCGGACTTCCCCGCCAAGGTCACCTACGCCGACCGGACCTTCGAGGACGGCGCACCGTTGCAGGTCGGCGGCCTCCGCTTCGAGACCGCCACGTTCGCCCACGGCGAGTCCGACACAGCGGACGTGTACTACCGTCCCGACACCGGCGACCTCTTCTCCGGTGACCTGGCGACCGGTAAGGTCACGCCCGCGCTGATCGAGGGGACCAGCTGTGGCTGGCTCCAGATCCTCGATCAGCTCGGTGGGCGCTTCTCCGGGGCCGGGACGATGTACCCGGGACACGGTGCCGCAGGCCCGGCCCGTGCATTGATCGACGAGCAGCGCCGGTATCTCCAGGTGTTCCGCGCCCTGGTCCGGCCGGCCGTCACCCCGGACTCGCCCGAGGGCAGGACGGTCGGCCCCGGCGAGCAGAAGTCGATCATCGCCGAGCTGGACCGCGCCTACCCCGGCTACCCACCGGTCGCGGACCTTCCGACCATCGTGCAGGAGAACATCAAGGCCGTCGCGCGGGAGCTGTCCGCCGAGGACCCCGCGGAGACGCCTGCCGCCTGCACGGACACCCCCCAGGAAGCGACGGACGGGCTGCTCGCGCCGGTGAGCGCCTACGTCACCGCGGTCAACGGCCGGAACCTCGACGCGCTGGCGGGCGCGTTCGCCGCCGACGCGGAGCTCGTCGACGTCGGGCGGCGTTTCAAGGGTCGCGCCGCGATCCGCGACTGGGCCCGGGCCGAGGTCATCGGCGGCAGCCTGACCGTCATCAGGGTCGCCGAGAACCGGCCCGGACACCAGCGCCTCCTGGTGCGCTTCGCCCCCGGCGGCCGGGGAGGCTTCGACGCCTACTACGCCTTCACCGTCGACGGCCCGTCCATCACCGGAGCCGAACTGACCTATGCGAACTGATCGAAGGAGCGAACGTTCATGACCACCGTACAGAAGGTGAAGTTCTCCGCCGGTGACGTGACGCTGACCGGGAACCTGTTCCTGCCCGGCGGCACCGGCCCGGCGCCGGGCATCGTGGTGGCGGGCACCTGGACGAGCGTCAAGGAGCTGATGGCCGACCGGTACGCCGAACGGCTCGCCGACCGCGGGTTCGCCGCCCTGTCCTTCGACTTCACCGGCTACGGCGAGTCCGAGGGCGAGCCTCGCGACCACGAGGTGCCGGAACGGAAGGTCCGCGACATCAACCACGCGGTCACCTTCCTCGCCGGACATCCTGCGGTGAACGCCGCCCGTCTCGGCGCCCTCGGTGTCTGCGCGGCCGCGATGTACATGAGCGGGAACGCCGTCGACGATCCCCGCGTCCGGTCGCTGGCACTCGTCGCGCCCTGGCTGCACGACCCCGAGATCTGCCGGGAGGTGTACGGCGGCGAGGAGGGCGTCGCGGACAAGCTCGCCGAGGCCGCACGGGCACGCGCGAAGTACGAGGCGACCGGCGAGGTCGAGTACGTGCCGGTCGTCAGCGGCTCCGACCCTCGCGCCGCCATGCCGTTCGACATCGACTTCTACCTCAACCCCGACCGCGGCGGCCTCCCGCAGTGGCCCAACCGCTTCTCGGTGATGGCATGGCCGGACTGGCTCGGCTACGACTCGATCTCCCTCGCCTCCCGCATCGCCCAGCCCGTCCTGCTCGTCCACAGCGAGGACGCCGCCATCCCGGACGGGGCGCGGCGCTTCCACGCCGCGCTGGCCGGGCCCAAGGATCTCGTCTGGACCGAGGGCGACCAGTTCGCCTTCTATGACCAGGAACCGCAGGTCACGACGGCGGCGGACGCCGCAGCGGCCCACTTCACCCGCACGCTGCCCCGCGGATAGGGGCTGACGGACAGGGGATCAGCGGGGATCGCCGACCTCCACCCGCTGCCTGCGGTAGCCGTCGCCGTGGCCGTCCGGCCGGTAGCCCCTCTCGACGTTGCCGGCGATGTCCACGGCGAACCAGCGCACCTCGGTGGTCCGGCCGACCGTGAGCTGCTGTGCTCCCTCGCGCATCCCCGCGGCGGCGAGCTTGGGCGAGCTCAGCGTCGGGCGGCTGCCGTCCAGCGTGTAGTGGACGTTGGCGGGCTCGTCGGTCGTGAACGTGAACGTGGCCGACGTGCCGGTCCGGCCGGTCACCTTCAGGTCCGACCGGGGACGGTCCCTGTCGCCGGCGAAAGCCCGGGCGATCTCCAGGATGCCGATCTGGCCGGATGCGAACTCCATCGCCTCCTCGTGTCCCTCGGCGAAGTCCGGCTGGAAGCCGACCGCCCGGAACTGCTTGGTCGCCGGGTCGTAGAGGTCGGCGCCCACCTCGAAGTCCCAGCCGATGACGCCCCGGCCGTACCAGTGCTCGTCGGCGCTGTTACCGGCCGCCGAGTAGAGCACGTCCGGGACCGGACCGGTGCGGCCCGGCCAGATCGCCGTGCCGCGCCAGGACTGGACCGCCGAGAGGATGTGGCCGGAGGCGTCCCAGAAGAAGCTCTCCGTGCCGTAGTCGACCCGCGGCAGCAGCTCGCGTCCGGCGGCCTTGTACGCCCCCGGCGGCCACATGAAGTAGCCGCCGTAGGAGTGCGTGTTCATCGCGAACCGGATGTTGGGATACTGCCGGGTGAGCCAGACCTCGTTGCGCGCCTCCGGCTCCGACAGCTCGGCCGGGCCCGCGAAGGTGTCGCTGGTGCAGTTCGTCGAGGCGCCGCTGTAGCCGTCGAACACCGAACCGACCGAGAAGTTGCGGTTCAGGTCGACGCCCCAGGAGTTGCGCCGTGCCGGGTCGGCCGCCTCGGCCGCGCAGTGGTTGGTCATGTTCCGGCGCTGGAAGTTGTAGTCGTACATCGAGTAGTGGGCGCCGTCGGGGTTGACCGTCGGCATGATGAAGATGTCGAGGTCGTCGACCACCTTCCTGGTCCGCCCGTCGCGGGCGTAGTTGCGCAGGAGCCGCTCGGCGGTCTCCACGCAGACCAGCGGGGTCACCCACTCGCGGGCGTGCTCCTGGCAGTAGAGGAAGACGCCGGTCTTCGAACCGTCCCGCTTCTTGCCGATGCGCAGCGCCTTCACCTGGAACGGGTCGCGCGAGACGCTGTCGGGCGCCTTCAGGCTGTCGGTCAGCCTGGTCGCCGGTGCCGCCGCGACCACGCCGCCGCCGGCGTCGCCCCGGTAGGTGGCGGCGCTCAGCAGCGCCGACGCCGCGGCGTCGGCGTTGAGCGCCGCCACCACCTGGCGGGCGGTGCTGCTGACCGCGGCGGACCCGTCGGTGGCCAGGGTGACCACGACGTCCTTGCCGTTCACCGACACGCTCAGCGCGCCGGAGGCGGTCTCGGGCCTCACCAGGGCCAGGCTGACGTCGTTGCCGCCCTCGGACCCGTACGCCTTGGACGACACGTGGAACGTGCTCGCCGGGGCGGTGCCGAACTGCGCCTGCGCCGCCCGGCGGTAGCCGTTCGTCCGGTACGGCAGGTCGACGATCTGCGAGATCCTCGGGAACTCCCGGGCCAGCGCGGTGATCCGGCCGGTCACCTCGGTCGGGTCCATGTAGTGGTCGACGAAGTCCGCGACGTAGTGCCTGCCCGGCGCCTTGCGCGGGGCGCCCAGCCACTTGGTCACCGGCACCGTGACCGAGCCGCCCCGGCTGCTGGTGACCGTGGCCCGGGTGGGGGCCGCGGTGACGGACAGCGGCGAGTTGAACCGGTGGTACATGTACTGGCCGGCGTCGGTGAAGCGGGACATCGTCGCGGTGCCGCCGGAGTCGGGGTCCGTCCCCTCGCCGCTGTCCCAGGTGACGGTGAGCACCGTCTGCGCGTCGGTGGCGCTCGACTTCACCTCCACCGACAGGAAGCGCTGCCCGTCGAGGCTGGTGAACCACTCGGCGCGGAGCGGGGTCAGCCGGTCGGTCTCCTCCGCCGCCCCGGCCGCCAGCGCGATCGCGGTCCGCCGTTCGGTCGCGTTCTCGGCGACGTCCGCCTGGTCGGAGATGGCACCGCCCACGTCGAATCCGAGGTCGCGCAGCCCCTGGGCCTCCCGGGGACTCAGTACGGCGTGCACCTCGAAACCGCCGTCGACGGGTTTCTTGTACTCCGCGAGGTCGACGCCCATGGAGTTGAGCCGGTCGACGCCGGCCTGGTCGGGGACGACGACGCGGAGCAGGGCCACGCCGTCCTGCCCGGGGCCGGACAGCCGGTCGGGCGCGACCTCGCCGGGTGGCGGGGACGGGTCGGCCAGGACGGGGACCGAGCTGAGACCGAGGGCGGCGGGCAGGAGGAGCAGGGCCGCGACGCGGCCGGCTCTCCTGCCGTTGCGAGAGTTCCCCATAAGAGATTCCTCCAGTTGGCGCACGGCCCCGGACAGCAGGTCACCCGGCAGGAAATGCGCAATCGGCAAGAATCTTCACAAAATGGTGGATCACCGTCAAGGACCGGAGTAAGTGCGTCCGATATCGTGTGCCGCCCCGCTCCCGGCACCCGTACGGCGGGCGGCGGCCTTCCGCCCGTCACCCGGATCCGCAGTTTATCCGCCACCGTGATCAATACAGCGGAAAATCGCCGATGCCGCAGCTCGGACCGGCCGGCTCCGTTATCCGGCGGCGATCGCCCGGCTCGGGGGGTAATTTCCGACCCACCACCGGATTTCCTGGGAAACTATTCAAAGCCAGGACGGATCGGCAAAATGGATCTTCTGGCCCCCCGCACGGTCCTGTCGGCTCCAGAAGAAGGCACGGTCCCGCATGTCTCCCACCCGCAGCGAGAATCCGCCGGACGGCCACCCCGAGACCTCCCCCGGCGACACCCGGGCGGCGGCCCCGTCGAGGCCGGACCGCGTCACCACCTGGATCACCGTCGTGGGGACGGTCGTCGGCACACTGATCACCGCCTCGGGGGCGATCTACGTCGCCGCCGTCAACAACCCCGGCAGGGCCGCCGAGGTGGCGGCCGGCGTGATCGGCGAGAAGGCGGTCGTGACGCGGAGCGTCACCGCGACGGTGACGGCCACGGCGACGGTCACCGCCCCGGCGGACGGGAGGCCGCAGGCGCAGAGCAGCCCGGCACCGGGAGGCACCCCGCTCAAGACCGGCGACGCCGCGGCCACCAAGGAGTGCGCCCCGGAGCACTACGGCCGCGGCTACTGGGGGGACGGGTCAGCGGCCCTCGCCGGGGCCGAGGAGAAGTTCCCCGCGATGATCTGCACCGTGGAGGACCCGGGAGCGATCATCGGATGGCTCGACTACCCGGTGCCGGACGGGGCGACCGGACTGACCGCCCGCGTGGGCATCGACCGCCAGTCGCCGAACCCCACGGTGCGCCTGCAGTTCAGCGTCCTCACTCTGGACGGCAAGGCCCTGACCAGGAAGGACGTCGACTACCGGACCCCGACGACGATCGAGGCCGACGTGTCGGGACAGCCGCGCGTGCGGCTCCAGGTCTCCCTGCTGGGCGGCGATGACATCGACGAGGGCAACGGCGCGACGGCCGCCTGGATCGACGCCCAGTTCGTCTCCTGACGGGAGCCGGACGGCGGGGCCCACCGGTGAGAGGCCGGGCGACGGGAGGCCGCCGGTGAGAGGCCGGGCGACGGGAGGCCGCTCCCGGCCACCCCCGCCCAGGCGGCTCGGCGCCCGGCCGGTCACCCCCGGGGAGCGGCCCTCCGCGATCACGGTCATCCCCTGCGGGCCGATGCGACATGAACTTCTCCTCACAACGCGCCCGGAGCACCTGTTGGATCCGAATCATCGAATTCGACCGCAGGAGAACCATTCCCGCAGACAGGGGACCGGGAACGCCGCCACCCGAATTACTCCGGACCGGTAAAACGCAGCCCCCAATCCCGCCATACGGCAATGTTTAATATCGCCTTACTTTCTGTGAAGTAATCTGTCAAGATATTGATTACCCCATAACACCATGAAATACCGGGTTCCTCACCTCAACCCCCGCAAGGAGGAAATCCCGGTGGAAACTCCCCCCACCATCGAAAGGGCGAGCCGGTTCACCCGCCGTCTCGCGATCGCGCTGGGAGCCACCCTGGTGGCCACGGCGATCGGTGGCGCTCAGGCCGCCGTCGCGCAGGAGCCCGCCAAGGACACCCGCACGCAGGCCATCGAGCAGGGCGGTCCGGTACCGGGCGGCTTCGCCTCGTGGAAGGAGCTTCTGGCCACCCAGGAACGGCTGGTCCGCGCCGCCGACCGCATCTCCGCGGCGGCCCGGGAGCCGGGCGCCGACGGCTACGCCGGCATCATCGCCGCACCGGAGAACCACGGACTACGCCTTTACTGGAAGGGCGACATTCCCGAAGCGGTCGACGCCCTCCTCGGCGAGCTCCGCGGCGACGTCGCCGTCAGCGTCCTGCCGGCGCGCCACTCCGCGCGCGAGCTGGCACGCGAGACCGCCCGGATCACCCGGAAGGCCGGCGGTGTGATCACATCGGTCGCACCCCGGCCCGACGGCTCCGGCCTGACCGTGACCGGTCTGAGCGCCAGGTCGGCCCGCTCCGCGCTCACCGACGTGACGGTGCCGGTCACCGTGGAGGTCGGCGTCCGCCCGACCCTGGCGACCCGCTGGGACGACTCGCCGCCGTGGTGGGGCGGGGGCGCCTGGCGCAACACCAGCGGCGGCGGCTGCTCCACCGGCTTCGCCGTCTCGCACGGAGGCGTGACCAAGATGCTCTCCGCCGGTCACTGCGGGGCGGTGGGCAACACGGCCACCGATCCGACCGGCCAGGTCATCGGGAACATCTCCGAGGACGACAACGGCCGCGACGTGCTGCTGATCAACGCGGGATCACAGGGCCGGGTCTTCAACAACGTCGTCGGCAACACCGCCAGCGAGTTCAGCAACCCGGTGATCGGCACCTTCGGCAGCTACGTCGGCCTGTGGGTGTGCACCTCCGGGGCCTACTCGGGCACCAACTGCAGCATCCAGGTCCAGCAGACCGGCGTGAGCATCAACGTCGGATACTGGATCACCGGCACCGTCCGGGCGGAGCAGTCCGCGCACACCAACGCCGTCGGGCAGGGCGACAGCGGCGGCTCGGTCGAGGTCATCAACTCCGCCAACACCGCCCAGGTGTACGCGGCGGGCGTCAACACCGCCATCGACGGCGGCACCGCGGTGCCGTGCACCGGCTACGTCACCAGCGGCCGGACCTGCGCCTGGCGGATGTACTACACCCCGTGGAGCAACGCGGTGGCCTCCTTCCCCGGAATATCGATCGTCCTGGGATGAGCCCCCGGCACACCCGGTACGGCTGAGAGCGGGCGGGGCCGGTGCGGCTCGCACCGGCCCCCCTGCGCCCGCGGCCCGGCGTCCTCGTCCTCAGCAAAAAGGCCCCGCCCAAGAAAGACCTCACTACCGGGCAACATTTCGAATTTCTCGGGCCGCACCGGTCAGGGCGCCATGAATATCTCGCCGAAATGCCGTTCGAGAGCCTATGGCCGGCACCCCGGGCCGTGCCGTCCATGGTTCAGGGACCCGCTCCGGAAACGAGAGCGGGGCCCGCCACGGCAGGGAACGCCGGGGCGGACCCCTTGACCGGACGCAGGAGGTCCGATCCGATGCAGACCCTAGCCGAAGACCCGGGCCGATCCGGGTCCGTTGGTCCGCTGACCAGCCACCGACACCGCTCGGCCGCCGCCGGCGCGGGCACCCGCCGTACGCACACGAGACCGCGAGCCTGCCGCTCCTGGGCGGACATCCTGGCCAGTCTGTGCATGAGTCTCATCTCCTCGGTGGTGCTCCCTCGTCGGGCGACCGACCGCAGCACCGCGCGCCGCAGATGCAGGACGCGGATCACCGCGTCCAGGACATCGGCGTGCGCTCCGGCGATCTCGGCGACGGTGCCCTGCCTGCGCAGGATCCGCCGGACCGTCTCCAGGTCCAGGCCCGGCTCGCGGAGCGTCCGCACCAGGTCCAGCCGGGCCACCGCCGCCACGTCGTAGAGCCGGTAACCACCGGCCGAACGGCACGTCGGCGGGACGATCCCCAGGTCGGACCAGAAGCGGACGGTGCGCACCGGCAGCGCGGTACGGCGGGCGAGCTGCCCGATGGTGAACAGCCCGGTGCGGTCGTCCATGGGACCACCTTCGACCTTCCAGCCGCTGGAGACTCAAGTCCTGAGGCCGACCTCACTCGGTCACCGCGGTCGCGACGGACTCATGGGGAGGGGCCGCGGGGCCACGGCCGGACGGCCGGGACGCTCACGGACCGGTTTGGCCGGCCAGCGCGCGCAGGGCGTCGGCGGTGAATCTGTCGAGGGGGTAGAACAGCTCGATCGCCAGCTCCGACAGCGTCACATCGGCCGGAGCGCCGAACGTGGCCATGGTGCCGAACATCGACAGCTCGCCGTACGGGGTGCGGATTCTCAACGGCACCTGCACCGGGCTCGGCCGCTGTCCCGGGCCGCCGGTCTCCCCCGCCTCCTCGTCCGCGGGGACGGGGTAGCGGCACACCTCCTCGTAGAGCGCGCGCAGTTGCGCGTCTCCGGTGGCGCTGACCTGGCGGCGCAGCCGTTCGAGGGAGAGGGATCGGACCTCGCCCAGGTTGGCCAGGTGCGCGGCCAGCCCATCGGGGTGCAGCAGCAGCCGGAACACGTTCGGCCGCGGCTCCAGCAGATGCGGCGGTATGCCGTCCATCAGGACGGACATGGCCCGGTTGCCGATCAGCACGTTCCAGAGCCGGTCGACCACGACGGCGGGATACGGCTCGTGCGCCGTCAGCATGGTGTCCAGAGCCGAGCGGATCGACGCCATGTACTCGTCGTCGAGGCTGCTCTCCCGGTAGGCCGGCGCGTAGTCGGCGGCCAGCAGCAAGGTGTTGCGCTCACGCAAGGGGACGTCCAGGGCGGCGGACAGGCGCAGCACCATCGCCCGGCTCGGGCGCGCCCGGCCGGTCTCCACATATGACAGGTGCCGCGCGGAGGTGTCGGCCAGGAGGGCGAGGTCGAGCTGGCTGAGCCTGCGGCGCTGCCGCCACTCCCTCAGCAGGGCACCCACCCGGGACGGTCGCTCCGCATCCATGCCCGGGAGACTAGCCACCGTGAGGTCACCGCTGCCATCACCTCGGAGGTCATTGAGCCCATGACCGGGGTGATGGCAACGTCTCTCCGGCCAGGGCCCGACCGGGTCCGTCCACGGAAGGAGACCTGTATGAGCAGCGTGACCAGGGCCGCCCGGCCCCCGGCGGCCGGCGGCGGCGGGTCGGACCTGCTGCGCACGGTCCTGCGGATCGACGGCTGGAGCACCGCCGTCTTCGGCGTCGTCATGCTCGCCGGCAGCGGGCCGCTCAGCGGTCCGCTCGGCCTGCCGACCACCTGGTCCGTCCCGTTCGGGGTCGCCATGCTGGGTGGGGCCGCCGCTCTCGGCCTCATCGCCGGCTATCCGCGGATCCCCCCGCGCCACGCCGCCTCCGTCGTCGCGGGCAACGCGCTGTCGTGCGTGGCGCTCCTGCTGCTCACCTTCGCGGACGTGATACCGCTCACCGGCCTGGGGGTCGCCTTCATGCTCGTCGGAGCGCTGGTGGTCGCGGTCTACGCCGGGCTCGAGTTCATCGGCCTGCGACGCTCCATGAGCGCCGGCGCCCGGGAAGCCACGGCCTGAGAGCCCCACCGGCGCGGGGCTGGACGTCTTCGAGACCGAGCCGACCGCCTTCCGGACCCGGCCTGACCCGGCAATATGGATCAACAGCGCAATACGCCTTTCGAACCGACCAGACGCCCCGGCGCGACTACACTGTGCGACTACAGGTCAACAATCGGTAAAGAAGGTGCTCGTGGGGCGACGGCGGATCATGATGACGCTCGCGGGAGCGGGGGTGGCGGCCGTCGCGGGGACGGCGCTCCTGCTGTCCGGCGGGCAGGGGTCGCAGGCGGCCGGGGCCGCACCGGCGGTGCCCGCCGCGGGAGATCCGCTGACCGGCGAGGAGGTCACCCGGGCGGGCGACATCGCCTTGGCCGTCTCCCGGGCGCACCTGGCCGCCGGACGGGTCAAGCTGCTCTACGTCGAGCGCGACGACGGCAAGGACGCCGAGGAGCGGCGGCGGGCCGACGCCTACCTGTACGACTACGCCACCGACAGGCTGATCGTGCGGACCGTGGACCTCGGCCAGGGCAGGGTCGTGGCGGAGAGCGTGACGCAGGGCGTGCAGCCGCCGCCGTCCGGGGCGGAGGAGCTCAGAGCCGCCGAGCTGCTGCTGGCCGACCCGGAGTACGGCAGGGGCGTGCGCGAGTCCTACGCCAGGGCGGCCGGCCGGCCGCTGCGGTCCGCCTCCGACCTGGGGCTCCGAGGGCTGATCTTCACCCCCGGCCAGGAGGGCGGGGCCCGCCGGTGTGAGACCCACCGCTGCGTGCGGCTGTTCGTCCGGCTCCCCGGCAACACCTGGCTGGACACCAGCCGGATCGTCGTCGACCTGTCCGCCAAGCAGATCTACACCCTGGAGTGGTGACCTTGTCCCTGCGTCCGGCCCTCTCCCGGTCCCCGCGCCTGGCCCTCGCCTGCGCCGTGCTGCTCGCCTGCGGTCTCGGTCCGGCGCCGGCCGCGCGGGCCGCGCCGGGCCCCCCACTCCGCCGCCGCCCGCTCCGGGCCCGTCGCGCGGGCCTCCGCCGCGCCCGCCGCGCCGGCCGCGCAGCCCCCGTGCAGCGCGCCGTACCGGATCGACAGGACCCTGCCGAACGGCGCGCGCTGGCAGCTCTGCTGGGAGATGCGCAACATCGAAGGGCTGGTCCTCACCAAGGTCGTCTACACCCCCAGGGGCAACAGCCCGGTCAGCGTGCTGCGCAGCACTGCGCTGGCCCAGATCCACGTCCCCTACGACAGCGGCAGCCCCCGCTACCACGACATCGGGGCCCTCGGCGACTCCGCCATCCCGTTGCAGGCCGCCGACTGCCCGGCCGGCGAGCGCCGCCTGCAGTACGTCTGCGTGACGACGCGGGCGCGCGGCCACGCCTACCTGAAGCCCGGTTACGAGGAGCCGAACATCTCGGCCCAGGGGCAGGATCTGGTGGTGTTCGCCGCCTTCCAGGTCGGCTGGTACACCTATCTGGCCGAGTGGGCCTTCTCCGACGACGGGGCGATCACCCCCCGGGTGGGCGCGACCGGCTCGCTGGCCGGGTCCACCACCACGCCCGAGCACGGCTGGCCGATCGGCGTGGGCAGCGCGGACTTCGAGGAGAGCCACAGCCACAACATCTTCTGGCGTCTCGACTTCGACATCCAGGGCGAGAGCGGCGACGTCGTCGAGCAGTACGACTTCTCGGGGTCCGGCACGGCCAAGCGGAGTCTCACACGCACGGCCTTCGCCCGGGAGGGCAAGGCCGTCAACGGCCGGATGCGCTGGTGGCGCGTGGTCGACCGCGGGGTCCGCAACGCCGACGGGCACCCCGTCTCCTGGGAGCTGAACAACTCCGACAGCGCCGAATACCGCGGCCCGGCCGGCGAGGCGTTCACCCGCGCCGACCTCTACGTCACCGACTACCGCTCCTGCGAGCGCCTGGCGACCACCAACCCCGCGCCCAGGTGCGCGGAGTCCGTCGACCGTTACGTCAACGGCGAGACGGTCACCGACCCCGTGCTCTGGGTCAACGTCGGCTTCCACCACGTCGCCCGCGACGAGGACGCCGACCCCATGCCGACCCACTGGCAGGGCTTCCGCATCACCCCCCGCGACGTCACGGCCAAGAACCCCCGTTGAGCCGCGCGCCTCATGGCGCTCCCGTGGATCCGGCCGCGGCCGTGCCCGCTCGGCCCGCCGCGGCCTCGCGCGCTCGACCGTGTCCGGCTCAGGCGTGAGCGCGTCCGTACGCCGCGTGGCGGGATTCCCGGCCGAGCGCTCCCGTGGAAGCGGGTCCTACGACGCAGGCGGCCGGTCGGGCTCCCCGGAGCTCCCGCCCGGCCCGTCGGCGGGGAGGCCGAAGCGGGCTCGCCGGTCCGGGGGCACCAGGTCGAGGTAGCCGGGGTGTCGCTCGATGTAGCCACGGATGAACGGGCAGAACGGCAGGACCGACATCCCGGCGGCGCGGGCGGCGTCGAGCGCGCCGCGCGCGAGGATCGAGCCGAGTCCGCGGCCTTCGAAACGCGGATCTATCTCCGTGTGGGTGAACGACAGCTTCTTACCTGCCCGCCTGTACACGGCGGACCCGGCGGTCTCCCCGTCGACGAGGATCTCGAACCGGCCGGCCCGAGCGTTGTCGACGACCTGTGGTTCCGTCTGGCCCATGCTCGCTGCTCCCGAGGTCGACATGTGTCCGTGCTCTCCTTCTCGCGCTTTCTCGCGGCGGGGTCAGGCGGCGATGGCCGCGTGCATCTCCCACACCAGGATCTCGGCGGGTTCGGTGGCGGTGACCCGCTGGCCGCCGGTGGCGGTGAAGCGGACGGCGTCACCGGTGCCCAGCGCCCCGGCGCCTTCGAGGGTGACCGCACCGCGGGGCACGAACAGGTGCAGGAACGGCGCCTCGGGAAGCTCGACGCTCTGGCCGGGCCGCAGGCGGGCGGCGTGCAGGGCGGCGTAGCGGTTCTTGATGCGGATGGCGGAGGCTCCGTCATGCTTGGCCATCCCGGACGCGACCGGCACCAGGCCGCCGGCCAGCAGTTCGCCCTCGATCTCCAACTGCTCGTAGCCGGGGGCGATCCCGGGCTCGTCCGGCACCACCCACATCTGCACGAAGTGCACCGGCTCGTCGTGGGGCGCGTCGCCCCGCAGCCGCCAGGAGTCGTTCTTCTCCGAGTGCATGATGCCGGTGCCGGCGCTCATGCGCTGGGCCAGTCCCGGATAGATGACGCCGTTGTGGCCCTCGGAGTCCTGGTGCACGAGGGAGCCCTGGAGCACCCAGGTGACGATCTCCATGTCGCGGTGCGGGTGGGTGTCGAACCCGCTGCCGGGGCGCACGATGTCGTCGTTGTTGACCAGCAGCACCCCGTGATGGGTGTTGCCCGCGTCGTAGTGGCCTCCGAACGAGAAGGAGTGCTTGGAGTCCAGCCAGGCGATGTCGGTGACAGACCGCTCGTCGGCGCGGCGGACGTCCACGGTCGGGGTCGGCGGGAACACGGTCATGAGATTGATCCCCTTTCGGGTCCGGAAAGGCGCACGGGCGTGGAGGGCGCGGGTGCCTGCGCGGGTCGCGCGGACGGCCTGCGCGGGTCGCACGGACGGCCTGTGCCGGTCGCGCGGACGGCCTGCGCGGGTCCTGTGGTCCCGTGGGTCCATAGTCCCGCGGGACGCGGGCCGGCAGTGCGGCGGTGCGGCGGTGCGGCGGCCGGGTGTGGCCCGGTGGCGACGCGGCGGCCGGACGTGGCCGGTGACGGCCGCGTCAGGCGTTCTTGACGGCGGAGACCTCGAACTCCAGCACGATCTTTTCGCTGACCAGGACGCCGCCGGTCTCGAGCGCGGCGTTCCAGGTGACGCCGTAGTCCTTACGGTTGATCGTCACAGCGCCCTCGAAGCCGACGCGCACGTTGCCGAACGGGTCGGTCGCCGCGCCCTCGTAGGTGAAGGGGATCGTCACCGTGTTGGTGACGCCCTTGATGGTCAGGTCACCGGTCACCTCGAAGTCGGCGTCGCCGCTCTGGCGGACGGCGGTGGAGACGAAGGTGATCTCCGGGTAGGACTCCATCGCCAGGAAGTCGTTGCTGCGCAGGTGCTCGTCACGCTGGGCGTTGCGGGTGTCGATGCTCGCGGCGCTGATGGTCACCGTGGCGGTCGAGTTGGCCGGGTTGTCGCCGTCGAGCACGGCGGTGCCCTCGAACTCGTTGAACGCGCCGCGAACCTTCGTCACCATCGCGTGCCGGGCGACGAACCCGATGCGGGTGTGAGCCGGGTCGATGGTGTAGGTGCCGGTGAGCTTGGCGAAGTCGGTGGCGGTGGTCGTCATGGTGGTCTCCTCCTGCGGTTCGGCCATCCAGTGGATGACGTGTCATCTATGCGCCTCAACTTACATGACGCATCATCTATTCCGCAATCTCCATGACACGTCATCCAGAATGGGTAGAGTGGAGGACATGAACAGCCCTCGATGGCTCGACGACGACGAGCAGCGCGCCTGGCGGGCCTACATACGGCTCCAGGGGCGGCTGACCGCCCGGCTCAACCGGCAGCTCCAGGCCGATTCCGGCCTGTCCCTGGCCGACTACGAGGTGCTGGTGCAGCTCACCGACGTCCCGGACGGGCGCCTACGCCCCTTTGAGCTCCAGCGGGAAATACAGTGGGAGCAGAGCCGCCTGTCACACCACCTGAGCCGGATGCAACGCCGCGGTCTGATCGACCGCGAGGAGTGCCCCGACGACGGCCGGGGAGCGTTCATCGTGATCACCGCCGCCGGCCGCCACGCCATCACCGCCGCCGCGCCCGGACATGTGGAGACCGTTCAGCGACTGTTCTTCGAGGGGCTCACCCGCGACCAGATCGCCGCGCTGGAGCGGCTGTCGACTCAGGTGCTCGCCCGGCTCGACGCCGTCTCCGAGGACGTCCCCCGAGGGTGATCCGTCCCGTCCCCCGGCGTCGCGGAGATCGGTTCCCGGGAACGGGCCGGAGGCCACTCCCGGCGCCACGGCACCGGCGGGGCCTCGCACCGGCCTTCCCGCGATGTCACGGCGGAGAGCCCGCGCCGGCCCAGGCCCGGCGGCCCTCCTGACATCTGGTGATCCGCAGCACCACCGCGACCGCCAGGGCCGCCGCGACCAGCATGACAGCGAGGCCGTAGGCATCGAACCCGAACCCGGACCCGGACCCGGCCCCGGACCCGGAGGCGAGCGAGTCCGGGGCCCCCATCGCGAGGAGCAGCCCGGCGGCCAGCGGCAGCACCCAGAACCCGAGCAGCCACGACACCCACCAGGCCCAGATCAGCCACGAGTGCACCTCTTTGCCGATGTGCTCGCCGCGCACGCCGCCGGGCCGGGAGACCGCCCAGACGTCGTCCACGATCTGCTTGGGGATCCACCAGTTGAGGACCGGCAGGAACCAGCCCAGCACGGCGAGGATCCGGGGCCAGCGGTGCGGGACCCGGCTCAGGGAATCGGCGTTCGCGCGGGCCAGCAGGAGCCAGACCACGAAGGCGACCGCCGCGACGGCATGGGCCAGATACCGCAGCAGGAGGAACGTCGCGGCCACGGCCAGGCCGTCCGGCCCCTGCGGGCCCGCCTCCTCCACCAGCCTGCTCACCGTCGGGGCGAGATGGGGCCCGCCGAGCACCCAGAAGATCTCGGCCGCGGCGGCGGCCGCCAGCGTCGCCACCGCCGCCGTGGCCGGTCCCCGCAGGGGGCGCAGGGAGTGGGGGTGCATCGCCGTCCTCTGTGTGATCAACCGGATCGGCGGACAGTATTTCCATAAGCGACATGCGATGACAATCAGGGTTTTCCTCACGGGCGGCTTCGCACGTTTTCGCAACACGCATGGTGATAGCGGACAGGGGCATGGGTTGGAGCGCCCCGATAGGGCAGGGTTAGGGGATACCGATCTACGGGAGTGAGCCATGAACGCGCACTTGGACCTGGAGCGCCTGGCAGGTGGGGCGCACCACGATCCGCACTCGATCCTCGGGGCGCACCCGGGGCCGGGGGGCGTGACCGTCAGGGCGCTGCGGCCACTCGCCGAGAAGGTCCAGGTCGTCACCGACGGCCAGGTCCACGACATGGAGCACCTCGCCCACGGGGTGTTCGCGGTGACGATCCCCGGGCTGGACAAGGTCCCCGACTACCGCCTCCGGGTCACCTACACCGGGGCCGAGCCGTACGAGACGGGCGACCCCTACCGGCACTGGCCCACGCTGGGCGAGGTGGACCTGCACCTGATCGGCGAGGGGCGCCACGAGCGGCTGTGGGAGGTGCTCGGCGCGCGGGTCATGCGGCACGAGGACATGGACGGCACCGCCTTCGCCGTGTGGGCGCCGAACGCGCGCGGGGTCCGGGTGATGGGTGACTTCAACCACTGGGACGGCACCGCCTATCCCATGCGCTCACTGGGCAGGTCCGGGGTCTGGGAGCTGTTCGTCCCCGGGCTGGGCGAGGGCGACCGCTACAAGTTCGGCGTCCTCGGCGCCGACGGGGTCTGGCGGGCCAAGGCCGACCCGATGGCCCGGCGCACCGAGACCCCGCCCGCCACCGCGTCGGTGATCGACAGGTCGGAG
Organism: Streptosporangium sp. NPDC003464; assembly: GCF_053588315.1. NCBI lineage: Bacteria > Bacillati > Actinomycetota > Actinomycetes > Streptosporangiales > Streptosporangiaceae > Streptosporangium > Streptosporangium sp. NPDC003464. Next base: position 42,862 of record NZ_JBSFPS010000021.1, read on the forward strand.
TACGGCTGGCAGGACGGCGAGTGGATGCGGCGGCGCGCGGAGCACAGCGCGGCGGCGGAGCCGATGAGCACCTACGAGGTGCACCTGGGCTCGTGGCGGCCGGGGCTGTCCTACCGGGAGCTGGCCACCGAGCTGGTCGACTACGTGGTGGACATGGGGTTCACGCACGTCGAGTTCATGCCGGTGGCCGAGCATCCGTTCGGCGGCTCCTGGGGTTACCAGGTGACGTCCTACTACGCGCCGACGGCCCGGTTCGGCACCCCGGACGAGTTCCGCCACCTGGTGGACCGCCTGCACGGGGCGGGCATCGGGGTGGTGGTCGACTGGGTGCCCGCGCACTTCCCGATGGACGACTGGGCGCTGGCCCGCTTCGACGGGACGCCACTGTACGAGCACGCCGACCCGGCGCGGGGCGAGCACCCCGAATGGGGCACCTACATCTTCGACTTCGGCCGCAGGGAGGTGCGCAACTTCCTGGTCGCCAACGCGCTCTACTGGCTGCGTGAGTTCCACATCGACGGGCTGCGGGTGGACGCGGTCGCCTCGATGCTCTACCTCGACTACTCGCGGCGTGAGGGTGAGTGGACGCCCAACGAGTACGGCGGGCGGGAGAACCTCGACGCGGTGGAGTTCCTCAAGGAGATGAACGCGGTCGCCTACCGGGACCAGCCGGGGATCGTCACCATCGCCGAGGAGTCGACCGCCTGGCCCGGGGTCTCCCGGCCGGTGCACCTGGGCGGGCTCGGCTTCGGGTTCAAGTGGAACATGGGCTGGATGCACGACACCCTCGCCTACCTCAGACACGAGCCGATCTTCCGCCAGTACCACCACCACCAGATGACCTTCTCCCTGATGTACGCCTACTCGGAGAACTTCGTGCTGCCGCTGTCGCACGACGAGGTGGTGCACGGCAAGGGGTCGCTGCTCGGCAAGATGCCCGGGGACGAGTGGCAGCGCTTCGCGAACCTGCGCGCGCTGTACGCCTTCATGTGGGCCCACCCGGGCAAGCAACTGCTGTTCATGGGCGGGGAGTTCGGCCAGGGCTCGGAGTGGTCGGAGTCGCGCGGGCTCGACTGGTGGGTGCTCGACTTCGACGGGCACAAGGGGGTCCAGCGGCTGGTCCGCGACCTCAACCGGATCTACCGGGAGACCCCCGCCCTCTGGAGCCTCGACACCTCCCCCGACGGCTTCCGGTGGATCGACGCCGACGACGCGCAGGGCAACGTCTTCTCCTTCCTGCGGCTGGCCCCGGACGGCTCGGCCGTCGCCTGCGTGGCCAACTTCTCCGGCTCGCCGCATGAGGACTACCGCCTCGGCCTGCCCGCCGCGGGCCCGTGGGAGGAGATGCTCAACACCGACGCCTACGACTACGCGGGCAGCGGGGTGGGCAACCTCGGCGCCGTGGAGGCGACGGAGGAGCCGTGGCACGGCCTGCCGTACTCGGCCCGCCTGCGCGTCCCGCCCCTGGGGACGGTCTGGCTGCGCCACTCCGGCGAGCGCGTCGAGGAGGAGCCCGTCGCGGAGGCCGCGGCCGTGGCGGCGGTGATCGGGGAGACCGTGGACGAGACCGCGACCGCGGACGCCCCGGACGAGAGCGTGGCCGGGGGCGCCCCGGACGGGGCCGTGGCCAGGAGCGTCACCGCGGGAGACCTCAGCTAGATCACAAATCAACTCAAACCTCAATAATTTCCTTAAGCTCCCCTTAAGCTGGCGCCTCACAGTGCGCGCGAGCCTCGGCTTGCGCGCGCTTGTCGGCTGGTCAGCGGGTGGGGGCGAGCGGGCCGTGACGAGCTCCCGGGTGAGCTCGGGGCCGCTGTCCGTCGTGCCCGGCGACCACGACGACCCGGTCCCGTCCGGCTGAGGCCGGCCGGGGCCGTCTAGCTCGCCCCTGGCCGCGCCGTCGTCGGCGCGGTCCCTTCCCCCGGAGGACCAGTGAGACTTCGACGTCTCATGGCGGGAGCGGCCGTCCTGGCCGTGACCGCCACCACATTCGCCATCACGCCGGGGACCGCCTCGGCCGTCTCCGCGTCGTCCCCGCAGGCGCTTCCTGGAACGTTCCCGCAGGCGCTCTCCGGAACGTCGCAGACAGCGCCGGAGGCCGACGAGCCCACCCAGGCCGAGACCAGGAAGGCCCTTGAGGCCTTCGAGAACAAGGTCCGCGTCATCATCGACACCAAGACCTCCTCCCAGGTCGGCGGCGTCGCCAAGGACCTGAAGGCCGAGGGCGACAAGGTCCTCCTGCAGGAGGCGGCGGAGTCCTTCCTGGTGGCGGTCGTCGACAAGACGGACGTCGCCCAGCTCAAGAAGGAGCCGGAGGTCGAGTCGGTCAAGGTCGACACCCTCACCTTCCCCTCACTGCTGACGAGCACCAAGGTGATCGGCGCGGACAAGGTCCACGCCTCCGGCGTCACCGGCGGCGGCCAGGCGGTCGCGGTCATCGACACCGGCGTCGACCGCGACCATCCCTTCCTCGCGGGCCGGATCACCGCCGAGGCGTGCTTCTCCACCTCCACCATCAAGGACATCGCGATCTCGCTCTGTCCCAACTTCGGCTCCAAGCAGATCGGACCGGGCGCGGCCGACGCCGAGACGCCCAACTGCTACAGCCTGATCCAGCGCGGCAACCTCTGCTCCCACGGCACCCACGTGGCCGGCATCGCGGCGGGCAAGCTCACCCCGGGCGCCCCGGCCGACGGCGTCGCGCCGGGCGCGGGCGTCATCGCGATCCAGGTGTTCAGCAAGATCTACGACGGAGGGCCCAACGGCTGCGGCAGCTGGGCCGAGGTCCCCTGCATCGGGGCCTACCAGTCCAACATCCGCCAGGCGCTCGCGCACGTCGAGACGCTGACCGCGACGCACAAGATCGCCGCGGCCAACATGAGCCTGGGCGGCGGCAGCTCCGCCACGGACTGCGACCGCCTGCCGAACGGCCAGGAGACCCTCCCGGAGGCGGCCTCGCTCCGCGCCAGGGGCGTGGCGACCGTCGTCGCCGCGGGCAACGAGCACACCGTGGGCGCCGTCTCCTGGCCCGCCTGCGTCTCCAGCGTGGTCACCGTCGGCGCCACCGACGACAACGACGCGGTCGCGCCGTTCTCCAACCAGGGCAAGCAGCTCGAGCTGTTCGCGCCGGGCGTGGGGATCGAATCCTCGGTCCCCAGCGACAAGTGGTCGGGCCGGGGCCGCAACAACACCTACGACGTCTACAGCGGCACCTCGATGGCCGCCCCCCACGTCGCCGGCGCCTTCGCCCTGCTCCGCCAGAAGCGGCCGGACGCCTCGGTGGAGGAGCTGCTCACGCTGCTGCGGCGGACCGGTAAGCCGATCACCTACGACAGCGTCGAGATCGTCGACCGTGAGCCGGTCGAGGTCAAGGTCGTCACGCCGCGGATCGACCTCTGGGCCGCGCTGAACCCGGCGCCGACCACCCCGACCCCGACGCCGACGCCGACCGCCACACCCACCGCGACACCCACGGTCACGCCCACCGCGACGCCCACCGCGACGCCGACGGTCACGCCGACGAGGGGGCCGTCCGCCACACCCAAGCCGACCCCGACCCCGACCCCGACTCCGACCCCGACCGCCACCGGCCGGGGCTTGGGCGACGTGAGCCCGATCCCGGTGCCCGACCTGTGCGGGCGCGGCCGGGGCAGCACCGCGCTGACCGCCGCCCAGTGGGCCGCGGAGTTCCGCAAGGGCTCCGGCAAGCTCTCCGACAAGACCCTGATCTGCTACCTGAGCCTCGCCCAGAACGGCAGCAAGGTCTTCCCCGAGGCCACCGACTCCAACTCGCTGGGCAAGGCCTACAAGGTGCTCCGGGGCAAGGGCGCCAGGGCCACGCTGGACCGCGAGCTGCTGGCCGCCTGGCTGAACTGGGCCCACGGCGTCTACGACGGCTCCGCCAAGGTCCACCGCACCACCACGCTCAAGAGCGCCGTCGCCGTCGCCGAGAGGCACCGCCTCAACGGCAAGGCGACCGCGGCGCAGCTCGCCGGCGCCGCCAAGTATCTGCGCACGTACGTCAACAAGGCGAAGTAAGTTTTCCCAACTGTAATCCCAACCGATCGGGCCGGTCACGTGGGACGTGACCGGCCCTTTCGCGTCCGGAGGCGGTACGGCGGGCGTCTGGCGGACCTTAAATCGGCCTTATGTCGCCCGGCAGGGCATTGACCACCCGGGAACGAGAACTTACGCTCTGGAAACTAATAGGAAACTTTCCTATGAATTCGGGGGCTAGGAACTCTCTGACCTGGAGCGACCCTTGCGACGAATCACCATCGGCTCCCTAATCGCAGCGGCGGCGCTGCTCGTCCCCCTGGGGTTGAGCGCCGCGACGGCCGCCACTCCGGCCACCGCCACCTATTCGACCGACTCCGACTGGGGCTCAGGCTTCCAGGGCAAGGTCACCGTGAAGGCGGGGACGAGCGCGCTGACGAGCTGGAAGGTCGAGTTCGACCTCCCGGCGGGCAACTCGATCGCCTCCGCCTGGGACGCCGACCTCACCAAGAGCGGCAACCACTACACCTTCGTCAACAAGTCCTGGAACGGGGCGCTGGCGGCGGGGGCCTCGGTGAGCTTCGGTTTCACCGGCTCGCCCGGCGGGCTGTCCGGCGTGCTCAACTGCAAGCTCAACGGCGGCGCCTGCGACGGCAGCGGCAACCCGGACCCGACGCCCACCCCCACCCCGACCCCCACCCCGACGGTCACTCCCACGGTCGACCCGACACCCACCCCCACCCCGACGGTCACCCCTGACCCCTCGGGCAAGAAGGTCGTCGGCTACTTCACCGAATGGGGCGTCTACGGCCGCAACTACCACGTGAAGAACCTGGTCACGAGCGGTTCGGCGGCGAAGCTGACGCACATCCTGTACGCCTTCGGCAACTCCGCCGGCGGCAGGTGCTCGATCGGCGACTCCTACGCCGACTACGAGAAGGCCTACACCGCCGACCAGAGCGTCGACGGCGTCGCCGACACCTGGGACCAGCCGCTGCGCGGCAACTTCAACCAGCTCCGCAAGCTGAAGAAGGCCTACCCGAACATCAAGGTCATCTACTCCATCGGCGGCTGGACCTGGTCCGGTGGCTTCACCCAGGCCGCGGCCAACCCGGCCGCGTTCGCCGACTCCTGCTACAAGATGGTCGAGGACCCGCGCTGGGCCGATGTCTTCGACGGCATCGACATCGACTGGGAGTACCCCAACGCCTGCGGCCTGACCTGTGACACCAGCGGCCCGGCCGCGTACAAGAACGTCCTGTCCGCGCTGCGCGCCAAGTTCGGCCCCACCGCTCTGATCACCTCGGCGATCACCGCCGACGGCTCCACCGGCGGCAAGATGGACGTCGCCGACTACGCCGGCGGGGCTCAGTACCTCGACTGGATCATGCCGATGACGTACGACTTCTTCGGCAGCTGGGACGCGAAGGGCCCGACGGCTCCGCACTCGCCCCTGACCGCCTACCCCGGCATTCCGAAGGACGGCTACAACTCCGACGCCGCGGTCCAGAAGCTCAAGGGCAAGGGCGTGCCCGCCAACAAGATCCTTCTCGGCATCGGCTTCTACGGCCGCGGCTGGACCGGCGTGACCCAGGCGGCGCCGGGCGGCACCGCCACCGGCGCCGCCCCTGGCACCTACGAGGCGGGCAACGAGGACTACAAGGTCCTCAAGACCAAGTGCCCCGCCACCGGCACCATCGGTGGCACGGCCTACGGCTTCTGCAACGGCCAGTGGTGGGGATACGACACTCCGGCCACCATCACGGGCAAGATGACCTACGCCAAGAACCAGGGTCTGGGCGGCGCGTTCTTCTGGGAGACCAGCGGCGACACCGCCAACGGTGAACTCATCAGCGCGATCGCCAACGGACTCAAGTAGCATTTCGAGCACTCGGCCCTCCGTGCGCGTCACGCCGCGGGGGGCCGAGCCGTTTCTGAAAGATTCCTCAGAATCCGGATCAAGGTATTCACTCGGGATAAATGGCTGCTTAGACTCCCAATCGCCCGTTTGATCCCCCCGGAGGACGTGTGCGACTTCGAGCCCTCGTGGCCCTGGCGATCGTGCTCACTGTCGCCCCTGGCGTTCCCGCGCTCGCCGAGGAGGTGCCGGCACCACCTCCGGCGGCCGCCCAGGACTCTCCGGCACCCGCCGCGGAGACACCACCACCCGGCGGGGAGACACCGGCACCCGGCGGGGAGACACCACCACCCGGCGGGGAGACACCGGCACCGGACGAGGGGACGCCCGTCCCGCCGCCCGCCGAGCAGCCGCCGGCCCCCAAGCTGGAGCCCGGGCTGGCCGCCGACGGCGACGGAGCCCGTGTCATCGTCGAGGTGACCGCCCCGGCGGAGGCCGCGCCGGTCGCCGGCGAGGCTCGGACGCTGTCCGGCACCGAGGTCGTCCTCCAGCCACCGGACACCTCGTTCATCGTGGTCGAGGGCACGGGCGAGTCCCTGGCCGCGCTGGCCGATGACCCCCGGGTGGTGTCGGTCCGCCGGGACCGCACCTACTCCCCCAGCGACCTGGGCACCGGCCTCAGCGTGATCGGGGCGGACCAGGCCCACGCCGCGGGCTTCACCGGCAAGGGCCAGATGATCGCGGTCATCGACACCGGGATCGACCGGGACCACCCCGCGTTCCACGGCAAGGTTGTGGAGGAGGCGTGCTTCTCCGCCACGGACGACGGCGCGAAGTCCCTGTGCCCCGGCGGGAGCGACACGCAGATCGGCACGGGATCCGCCGACGCGGAGACCGCCATGTGCGTGAAGGACTCGGTCAACCTCTGCGACCACGGCACCCACGTGGCGGGGATCGCCTCCGCCGTCGCCCCCGACGCCGACATCATGGCGATCCAGGTCTTCAGCCGGATCGACGACGCCGAGTCCTGCGGCGAGGAGTCCTGCCTGACCGCCTACGAGTCCTCGATCCTGCTGGCCCTCGACCACGTCGCCAGGAGCACCCGCGACATCGCGGCGGTGAACCTCAGCCTCGGCGGCGGCCTCTTCAACGGGGCGTGCGACGCCGAACCCGCCCTTCAGGAGATGAAGGAGAGGATCGAGGCCCTGCGCGCCAAGGGTGTGGCCACCGTCGCCGCCGCCGGCAACGAGTACGAGACCGGCGCCGGGGCGCCCGGGTGCATCTCCAGCGCGGTGACCGTGGGGGCCACCGACGGTGGCGACGTCATCCCCGACTGGTCCAACCGCGGCTCGATCCTCGACCTCTTCGCCCCCGGCGTGGACATCGACTCCTCGGTGCCCGGTGGCGGCCGGCAGGTCTACAGCGGGACCTCGATGGCGACCCCGCACGTGGCGGGCGCCTTCGCGCTGCTGGCCCAGAAGTCGGCGGAGGCCACCCCGGACGCGCTCCTGGAGCAGTTGCGGAAGGCCGGCCGCCCGATCGTCTACGACGGGGTGACCACTCCCCGCCTCGACGTCTACGGCGCGCTCACCGACCGGGCCCCCTCGCCGCCGGCGACCCAGTCGCCGGGCTCGGGCGACTCCACTCCGGACGGTCCCGACGACGGCTCCGATGACGACCCGAGCCCCGACCCGAGCTCCGGCCCGGTGCCGGCCCCCGGCCCGGCGGACCCGCCCGCCCCCAGCCCGGTCCCGCTGCCGACGGTGACGGTCACGGTGACCGTCACCGCCTCACCCGCCACCGCGCCGGCGGTGTGCACCCGGGGCAAGGCCACCAAGACCCTGACCGCCGCCGGGTGGGCCACGGAGATGACCCGGGGCAAGGGAACGCTGACGGACGAGACGCTCGGCTGCTACCTGCGCCTGGTCGCGAAGGCTAGTGACGTCTTCCCCGAGCTCACCCGCGCCTCCACGCCGGGCGCGGCCTACCGGGTCCTCAAGCCCGCCAAGAAGACGAAGCTCACCAAGAAGGTCAAGCTGGAGAGCGAGCTGCTGGCCGCCTGGCTGAACTGGGCGCACGGCGGGGTCAACTTCACCGCGAAGGTCAACGGGTCGACCACCGTCAAGGAGGCTCTCGCCTCGGCGGAGAGGCAGCGGCTGAAGGGTACGTCCTCCGCTACATACACCTCAATGCTGAAAAAGCAGGTGAACGAACGCCGTATCGCTTAAGTCCGAGATAGGTCGCTTAGGGTGATAGCCATGGACGCGACCAAGGTGATCATCGACACCGTCGACCGGTTCCGGCAGCGGCGCACCGCTCCACTGGTCCTTGAACTCGACCTCACCGAGGGCCTGACAGAGGGCCCTCCAGCCGATCCGCTGGGCGCGATCCTGTCCATGCGCAAGACGAGCCTGACCGACGTGCTGTCGGGGCTGAAGCGCGCCAGGAAGGACGACCGGGTCAAGGCGTTGATCGTCAAGATCGGCACCCAGCCGATGGGGCTGGCGATGGTGCAGGACCTGCGCGAGGCCGTGACCCGGTTCCGGGCCTCCGGCAAGCTGACCGTCGCCTTCGCCGAGACGTTCGGCGAGTTCGGCGCCGGCACCGTGCCCTACTACCTCGGCAGCGCCTTCGAGCGGGTCTACCTGCAGCCGTCGGGCGACGTCGGGCTGACCGGCGTCGCGATGGAGCAGCGCTTCCTGCGGGGGGCGCTCGGCAAGCTCGGCGTCGAGTACCAGATGGGCCAGCGGCACGAGTACAAGACCGCGGCCAACACCTTCACCCAGGACCACATGACCGACGCCCATCGCGAGTCGATGGGCCGCATCACCGAGTCGGTCACCGAGCAGGTCGTCGCGGGCGTCGCCGACGGGCGCGGGCTGGACCCCGCCAAGGTCCGCGAGCTCATCGACCGGGGCCCGTTCATCGGCGCCGAGTCGGTCGAGGCGGGGCTCGTGGACCGGCTGGCCTACCGCGACGAGGTCTACGACGAGGTGAAGCAGGCCGTCGGCGACGACGCCCTGCTGCTCTACGTGAGCCGCTACGCCAAGGGCCCGATCGCCAAGAAGCTCCCGCGCCCCGGCGAGCAGACCGTCGCGCTGGTCCACGGCCACGGCGCGATCCGGCTCGGCCGCAGCGGGCGGAGTCCGCTGGGCGGCGGCAGCGCGATGGGCTCCGACACCGTCTGCGCCGCCCTGCGCGCGGCCCGCCGCGACGAGCACGTCAAGGCCGTCGTCTTCCGGGTGGACAGCCCCGGCGGTTCGTACGTGGCCTCCGACGCCATCTGGCGCGAGGTGGTCCTCACCCGCAAGGCGGGCAAGCCGATCGTGGTCTCGATGGGCGACATGGCGGCCTCCGGCGGCTACATGGTCTCGATGGCCGCCGACACGATCGTGGCCCAGCCCGGCACGCTCACCGGCTCCATCGGCGTGTTCGGCGGCAAGGCGGTCATCAGCGGTCTGCTGGAGAAGATCGGCGTGTCCTCCGAGACGGTCGGCGAGGGCGCCAACGCCGGGATGTTCTCCTCCACCAACGCCTTCTCCGAGGCCCAGTGGGCGCGGGTCAACGCCTGGCTGGACCGGGTCTACGACGACTTCGTGAACAAGGTGGCCGAGGGCCGGGGCCTGTCCCGGGAGCGGGCCCACGAGCTGGCCAGGGGCCGGGTCTGGACCGGCGCCGACGCCCACGCCGGCGGGCTCGTCGACGAGCTCGGCGGCTTGGAGGACGCCCTCATCCTGGCCCGCAGGCAGGCCGGCCTGGCCGCCGACGCCCCGGTGCGCGTCTATCCCAGGCTGAGCCCGCTGGAGCGCCTGCGCCCGGCGGAGTCCAGCGAGGACAGGACCGCCGCCATGGCACGGCTCCGCCTGGAGGCCTGGGGACCGCTCGCCCAGCTGGCCGCCGAGCTGGGCCTGCCGTCCTACGGCCCGCTGATGCTCCCCGGCGGGTGGACGGTCCGCTAGAACGATCTCGGCGACGGTCGGCCGAGGGTCTCCCCGGCGGGCGGGTCTTCCCGCCGGCCGGTGGGGACGGGCAGGTCCGCGCACAGCCGCTGGAACGTCCGGCACCGGGTGAAGTCCTCCTCCCGGCAGTCCAGCGCGTGCTCGACCAGCTGCTTGGACATCTGGGTCTGCTGGATCCGCAGCTCCAGCTCCGCCCGGTGCCGGCTGAGCAGCTCGCGCCGCTCGGCGGAGGTGGCGGCGTTGAGGATCTCGCGGAGCTGCTCCAGGCTGAGACCGCCGGCCTTGCCTCGGACGATCATCGTCACCCGTGACAGGTGGTCGTCGGTGTAACGGCGCCGCCCGTTCGCCCTCCTCGCCGGGGTCAGCAGCCCCATCGCCTCCCAGTGCCGCAGCACGTGCGGGGCGAGGTCGAACCGCGCGGCGAGCTCCCCGATGGTCATCTCGGCCCCGGCGCTTGACTTCATGTTCACATTAACTTGCAGAGTTTGTCCCGCTGTCAAGGAGCGGGGATCCGTCCCCGCCGCAGAGGAGACGACATGCTTGATGTGATCATCATTGGCGGCGGCCCGGCCGGGCTCGCCGCGGCCCTGACCCTGGGCCGCGCCCACCGCACCGTGCTGCTGCTGGACGCCGGAGAGGGGCGCAACGCGCCCGCCGGGGCCGTGCACAACTTCTTCACCCGGGACGGGACGCCGCCGGCCGAGGTGCGCCGGATCGGGCACGAGCAGCTCGGGGCCTACCCCTCGGTCCGGATCCGGAACGTCTCTGTGGACGAGGTGGGCCGCCTGCCCGATGACGGGTTCGAGGTCCGGCCGGCCGGCGGCGGCGCCGAGCGGGGCCGGCGGCTGCTGCTGGCCACCGGCCTGGCCGATGAGCTGCCCCCGATCAGCGGCGTCGAGGAGCTGTGGGGCCGCTCGGCCTTCCACTGCCCCTACTGCCACGGGTACGAGGTCAGCGGCGGGCGCGTCGCCGTGATCGGCGCGGGACCGGACCGGGTACGGCTGGCACTGCACCTGAGCCGGTTCACCGACGACGTCGTGCTGTGCACCGGCGGCGCCCCGCCGGAGCCGGCCATGCGGGACCTGCTGGCCTGCAACGGGATCCCGGCGCGCTGCGAGCCGATCACCCGTCTGGAGGGCGAGGACGGCAGGATCAGGCAGATCGTGTTCGAGGGCGCCCAGCCGCTGGCCCGCGACGCGCTGTTCGTCAAGACCACGCTCCGGCAGCGCTCCGGCATCGCCGGGAGGCTGGGGTGCGCCGGCTTCCCCGACTCCACCGTCGAGGTCGACGAGTTCGGCCGGACCAGCGTGCCCGGCGTCTACGCGGCGGGGGACATGGCCCGGCGGGCCACCGTGCCGATGCCGTTGGCCGCCGTCGTCGCCGCCGCGGCCTCCGGCACCGTCGCGGCCGGCGTGCTGGACCAGGACCTGCTCAGCGTGGACTTCGCGCTGCCCGCACCGTTCCCCGCCGGTAAGGACCAGGCATGACATCCGACCGGACCGCCTCCCCCGGCACCGGCACCGGCACCGGCACCGGCCAGAGCGTCCCGGCGGGCGGCCACGGGGCCGGGACCGGGAGGCTCCCCTTCGCCGTGGCGGGGCTCGTGCTGGGCATCCTGATGTCCGTCCTGGACCAGACGGTGGTCGCCATCGCCCTGCCGGACATCGCCGCCGACCTCGGCGAGGCGGGCTCCATCGGCTGGGTCGTCACCGCCTACGTGCTCGCCTCCACCGCCACCGGCGCGGTCTACGGGCGGCTGAGCGACCGTTTCGGACGGCGTGCCGTCTTCCTGTCCGCGATCACCGTCTTCACCGTCGCCTCCGTCCTGTGCGGCCTCGCCCAGTCCATGCCCCAGCTCATCGCCGCCCGGACGCTGCAGGGCGTCGGGGCGGGGGCGCTGTTCACCGTCCCCAGCATCGCGCTCGCCGAGCTCTTCCCCCTCCGCCTGCGGGCCCGGGTGCAGGGCTACGTGGGCGGCGTCTTCGCCCTGGCCAGCGTGGGCGGCCCGCTCGTCGGCGGCTCCCTCACCGACGCCGCGGGCTGGCGCTGGATCTTCTACGTCAACCTGCCGATCGGTCTGCTGTCGATCATTCTGGTCGCCACCTCGCTCCGGCTGCCCAGGAGCGGGGACGGCGCCCGCATGGACGTCGCGGGCGCGGTGCTGCTCGCCGGGGCCACGGTGAGCCTGCTGCTGGCCACCGAGTGGGGCGGGCGCACCCATTCCTGGACCTCGCCGGCCGTCCTGGGGCTCGTCGTGGCCGCCCTGGCGCTGGCAGCGGCCTTCTGGTGGCAGGAACGGCGTGCCGCCGCCCCGCTGATCCCGCCGAGGCTGTTCGCCGGCCGTACGCTGCGCGTCGTGTTCCCGGCCACGGCGCTGCTCGGCGCCCTGCTGTACGGCTCGATCGTGTTCCTGCCCACCTACCTGCAGGTCGCCTTCGACCTCAGCGCCACCCAGGCCGGACTCGCCGGCAATCCGTACTTCATCACCTTCATCGTGGTCTCCGCGATCGCCGGCGGCCGGGCCGGGAGAAGCGGGCGTTTCACGCCGTATCTGCTCTCCGGCGCGGTCATCGTGGTGCCGGGGCTGCTGCTGCTGAGCCGGGCGGACCTGGACAGCCCCTACGCGCTCGTGGCCACGGGGATGGCGGTGCTCGGCGTCGGCTTCGGCCTGATCATGCAGAACCTCATGACCGTCGCGCAGAACGCGGTACGGCCCGCCGACCTCGGGGCCGTCACCTCGGCGGTGGTGACGGTCCGCGGGTTCGGCATGGCCGTGGGGGTCGCCCTGTTCAACAACCTCCTCATCCGCCACGTGGGGGACGACCAGCGGCCGGAGGCGATCGCCGGAGCGGTCCCCGAGGTCCTGGTCTGGGGAGTGGCGCCGGCGGCCGCCCTCGTCGCCCTCATGGCCGCCATGCCCAGGACGGAGGCGTCCGAGAGGGCCGGGGCCGCTCCGGAGACCGGCCGGCCGTCGTGACACCGGTTACCGAGTGCGCGCCGTGACAGCGGTCAGCCGGCCGGTCGGTACCGGCCGCGGAGCCGTACGAGCGGGAGGACTCCCGCGTCGACGTAGCTCACGTCGAGCACCCGGGCGATGTAGAGGGTGTGGTCCCCGGCCGGGACGACCTGGGCCGTCTCGGCCTCCAGGGCGGTCACACCGCCGTCCACGACGAGCGCCTCGCTCAGCTCCCCCCGGTGGTGGGGCACGCCCGCGAGCAGCAGCCGGGCACCGGGCCGGCCGGCGGTGGCGAAGCGGCTGGCGATCGCCTTCTGCCCGGCGGACAGCACGCTGGCGGCCCAGCGGTCCCGGCGCAGCAGCAGCTCATTGAGGTAACCGGTGTTCTCCAGGCTCACCATCACCAGCCGGGGGTCGAGCGAGACGGAGACAAGGGTGCCCACCGTCGCCCCCACGTCATCGCGCCCATCCTTCACGGTGATGACCGTCACGGCGGTGGGCACCTGCGCCATGGCCTCGATGAACTCGTTCATACGGCAATCATTCCGGAAGGCCGCCGGCTCCAGGGTCCGGCGGCCGCCGGGGCCGGCCCCGGGAGCTCCGTCCCGGACCGGCCCGCCGCACCGTCACCCCCGGTTACGGCCGTTCCCGCGGCCCCAGCCGTCCCAGCCGTTCCCCCGGTCCCGGCCGTTCCGGAGGTCCCAGCCGTTCCCCCGGCCGCCCTCGTCGTCGGTGTTACGTCCCCTGTCCCAGGGCTCGTTCCGGACTTCCCGGCTGTCGCCGTCCGACCGGTCGGGAGCGCAGTCCTGGCCGCAGCCGCCGAAGCGGGCGGAGTTGATCGGGTGGAAGGAGGTGGCCCTGACGCCCTTCAGCGCCGCCATCATGGTGTCCTTCCAGATCGGGCCGGGGAGGCTGGCGCCGGCGACGATGCCGTAGTACCTGCCGCCGATGGTGACGCCGGTGAGCTTGTGCTTCGTCGAGCCGCGGGGGTCGCCGATGCTCACCGCGCCGGCCAGGTCGGGGGTGAACCCGGCGAACCACGCGGTGGCGTACGCGTCCGTGGTGCCGGTCTTGCCCGCCGCGGGGCGGCCGATGCCGCCCACGCCGCGCATGGTGCCCTTGGTGAACACCCCGGACAGGACGTCGGCCGTCGCGTCGGCGATCTCGGGGTCCAGCGCCTGGCGGCACTGCGGCGTGTAACGGGTCACCTTGCCGTCGCGGTCGGTGATCTGAGTGATGGCCATCGGCGCGCAGTACTTGCCGCGCGCGCCGATCGCGGCGTAGGCGTTGGCCACCGTCACCGGGTCCATCTCGTTGATGCCGAGAGTGAAGGTCTCGTACTCCTGCAGCGCCTGCCCGTCGGACCGCTTGATGCCCAGCGACTTGGCGGTCTCCACCGTGTCACACAGCCCCACGCGCTGCTCCAGGGCGACGAAGAAGGTGTTGACCGATCCCCAGGTGCCGGTCTGCAGCGTCTTGAACCCGGGCGAGCCCTCGTCGTTGGTGACGGTGTGGGTCGGGTCGCCGATGCTCTCGCCCTTGCAGTTCTTGAAGGCCGCGTAGCCGGGGGCGCGGTAGCCGGCACCGGTGGTGATGCCGTCGCTGACCTTCATGCCCTTCTTCAGCGCGGTGATCAGTGTGAAGGTCTTGAACGTCGAGCCCGCCTGGAACCCCACCCCGCCGCCGTGCGCCGCGTCGGCCACCACGTTGTAGGACATCTCGTTCCTGCGCTTGGCGATGCCGTACTTCCGGCTGGCCGCCATCGCCTTGATCGCACCGGTGCCCGGCTGCACGAGCGCCTGGGAGGCCATCGGGTTGTCGGAGGCGTACACCCGCTTCCTGATCGCCGCGTCGGCCGCGGCCTGCATCCTCGGGTCCAGCGTCGTCCTGATCGTCAGCCCGCCGCGGTTGAGGAACTGGAGGCGGGCCTTCTCGGTCTTGCCGAAGGCCGGGTTGCCGGAGATCTCGTTGCGCACGTAGATGCAGAAGTAGGGGTAGGGGCTGGCCTCGCACCCGCCCGGCAGCGGCGTGCCCTTGTAGCCCAGCTTCTCCTTCTTGGCCTTCGCGGCCTCCTCCGGCGTGATCTTCTTGAGCTGCGCCATCCGGTCGAGCACCAGGTTGCGCCGCTCCAGCAGCCGCTGCCGGGCCTTCCTGCCGGCCTCGGGGTCGGTGCTGTTGGGAGACTGCACGGCCGCCGCCAGGGTCGCCGCCTGCGGCAGGGTGAGCTTGGACGCCGGCACCCCGAAGAACCGCTTGGCCGCCGCCTCGACCCCGTTGGCCCTCGCCCCGAAGAAGGCGATGTTCAGGTATTTCTCCAGGATCTGGTCCTTGGAGTATTTCTGCTCGACCGCCATCGCGTGACGCAGCTCGTTGAGCTTGCGCGCGTAGCTGGCCTCCAGCACCTTGTTCTTCTCTTTCTCGGTGACCGCCGCGTTGAGCAGCACCTGCTTGACGTACTGCTGGGTGATGCTGGAGCCGCCCTGGCTCACCCCGCCCGAGGAGAGGTTCTTGGCCAGGGCCCGCATGGTCCCCTCGATGTCGATGGCGCCGTGCTCGTAGAAGCGGTAGTCCTCGATCGAGATGATCGCCGTCTTCATCACATCGGCCACCTTGCTGAGCGGCACGACCTCGCGGTACACGTCCCAGAACTGCGCGATCTGGTTACCCCGGGCGTCCAGGACCGTCGTCTTCTCCGCCAGCGGGGGCTCCTTGAGGTCCACCGGCCTGATGTTCAGCTCCTGCTCCCCTGACATCCCTCCCACCGGTACGGCCGGCAGG
>NZ_JBSFPS010000022.1:0-57565 GCF_053588315.1 Streptosporangium sp. NPDC003464
ACAACGCCCTCAACAACACCGAAGGCACCGCCGCCCAGCTCACCATCCACGCGACCACCGCCTACGGCGACATCACCGCCCGCAGCCTCTGACCCGCGGCCTGCATCCATCCGTTCAGTTGATTCCGTAACAGTTTCGAAGGAGCACACCACCATGTCCGTCACCCTTACCGACCAGGACCGCCCGGAGCTGCGGAAGGCCATCCAGGAGATCGTCGATTCCGGTTTCGCCGGGGTGCAGCTGCGCGTGCACGACGAGCGGGGCGAGTGGGTCGGCAGCGCCGGGGTGCGCGAGCTGGGCGAGACCGCGGAGCCGCCGACGGACGGGCGGTTCCGGATCGGCAGCTCCACCAAGCCCTTCGTCGCGACCCTGGTGCTGCAGCTGGTGGCCGAGGGCAGGATCGAGCTGGACGGCCCGGTGGCCGACCACCTGCCCGAGTTCGAACTGGACCGGCGGATCACCGTGCGGATGCTGCTGCAGCACACCAGCGGGGTGTTCAACTTCACCGGCGAGTACTACGACGACGGGACGGTCGCGCCGGGGATCGCCTCGCAGGGCCGGGAGTGGGTGGACAACCGGTTCCGCACCTACCAGGACGAGGAGCTGGTACGGCTGGCGCTGTCCAAGCCGGCGCGGTTCGAGCCGGGGACGGACTGGAGCTACTCCAACACCAACTACGTGCTGGCCAGACTGCTGGTCGAGAAGGTCACCGGCCGCTCGTTCGCCGAGGAGCTGCAGCGGCTGATCCTGGGGCCGCTCGGGATGTCGGACACCGTGGCGCCGGGCACCTCGACGGAGATCGCCGGGCCGCACGCCCACAGCTACTACCGGTACGAGGAGGACGGCCAGGACAAGACGGTCGACGTCACCCGGCAGAACCCCTCCTGGATCTCCGCCGGCGGTGACATGATCTCGACCACCCAGGACCTCCACACGTTCTTCTCCGCACTGAACGGCGGCAGGCTCCTGCCGGCCCCGCTGCTGGCCGAGATGCGCGAGCCGCACCCGAAGATCGGCTACGGCCTGGGGGTGTTCGCGCAGGACCTGGGCCCGGACGGCGGCACCGTCTTCCACCACAACGGCGGCATCGCGGGCTCCGCGGCGCTGATGTACAGCACTCCCGACGGCAGCAGGACCCTGACCGCCTCGCTGACCTATGTGGACGACGCCGCGCTGACCCTGGCGCAGACGTTCCAGACAGTGCTGCAGAGCCTCGTCGACGAGGTGTTCTCCGGCGGACAGGCCGCAGGCTGACGGAGCCGGGCCGGCTCGGCAGACGGGCCGATGAGTGAGCCCGCGCCCCGGGTCGTGAGGCCGGACCGGACGGTAGCGCGGGTGTCGCCGGCCCCCCTGGCGCGGGATCGGTTCCGGAGGCGGACCGCGTGGACCGGGCGGGCCCCGTCCTTCACTCCCGCGGCGCCGGAGTGGTTGACTGCTGCGATGAGCCACGATCTGGAGACCCTCTCGTTCCCGTCGGCCGCGGCGTTCGAGGAATGGCTCGCCCTGCACCACGGCTCCTCACCCGGAATCTGGCTCAGGATCAGCAAGAAGGTGGCGGGCGTCGAGTCGCTGGACTACGCCCAGGCACTCGACGTGGCCCTGTGCCACGGCTGGATCGACGGGCAGAAGGGCACGTCGGACGCCGGACACTGGCTGCAGCGCTTCACTCCCCGCAAGGCGAGGAGCCGATGGTCGAAGGTCAACCGTGACAAGGCCGTCGCGCTGGTCGAGCAGGGCCGGATGCGGCCCGCGGGCCTGCTGGAGATCGAGCGCGCCAAGGCGGACGGCCGCTGGGAGGCGGCCTACGACGGATCGCGGACCGCCACCGTGCCCGAAGACCTGGCGCGGGCCCTGGCCGGCAACCCCGCCGCGCAGGAGTTCTTCGCGACCCTCGACAGCCGTAACCGCTACGCGGTGCTGTACCGCGTGCAGGACGCCAAGAAGGCCGAGACCCGGGCACGCCGTATCGAGCAGTACGTCACGATGCTGGCCGAGCACAAGAAGATCCATCCCTGACGCGCCCGGCACCGCGGGCCGGCGTGCCGCCCACCGGCCGCCCGGACCGCCCGGGTCCCCGGGCCGTCCAGCCCGCCGGGCGCTCACGCGGCGGGATATGGCGGGACGTGGCGGCCCTCCCCGATGTCAGCTCGCCGAGGGGCCCTCGACGCCGGTCCACCGAGGGGCCCCGATGTCAGCTCATCGGGGGGCGAACCGGTCGATCGCTCCGAGCACTTCCGCGCGCATCGTGGGGCTGCCGGTGTGCCCCGAGTCGTCGACGATGATCAGCTCGGCGTCGGGCCAGGCGCGGGCGAGCTCCCAGGCGGTGTCGGCCGGGCCGCTCAGATCGAGGCGGCCGTGGATCAGGACGCCGGGGATCCCGGCCAGGCGGCCCGCCTCGCGCAGCAGGACGCCCTCCTCCAGCCACGCGCCGTGCGCGAAGTAGTGCGCGCAGATCCGGACGAACGCCAGCAGGTCGGCCGGGGGGCGGTCGCTGTAGGGGTTCCGCTTGCCGTTCGGCTCCATGGAGACCACCACGTCTTCCCAGGTCATCCAGTCGATCGCGGCCTTCTCCCGCACCTTCTCGTCGGGGTGCTCCATGAGGCGCGCGTAGGCCGCGACGATGTCGCCGTCACGGTCGGCCTCGGGGACACCGTCCCGGAACCGCTCCCACTCTTCGGGGAAGAACCGCCCGACACCCCGGTAGAGCCAGTCGATCTCCGATTGCCGGGTCATGGTGACCGCGGGGATCACGATCTCCGTCACCCGCTCCGGATGGCGCTCGGCGTAGGCGAGGATCAGCGTGGACCCCCAGGAGCCGCCGTAGAGCAGCCAGCGGTCGACGCCGAGGTGCTCGCGGAGCCGCTCCATGTCGGTGAGCAGGTGCTCGGTGGTGTTGAGGCTCATGTCGGCGGCGGGGTCGCTCGCGTGCGGCGTGCTCCGGCCGCAGTTGCGCTGGTCGAACAGGATGATCCGGTAGCGCTCCGGGTCGAAGGTGCGGCGGTGGCCGGCCGAGCATCCGGCCCCGGGGCCGCCGTGGACGACGAGGGCGGGCTTGCCGTCCGGATTGCCGCAGACCTCCCAGTAGACGAGGTTGCCGTCGCCGGTGTCGAGCATCCCGTGGTCGTACGGCTCGATCGGCGGATAGTCCGTGGTCACGTCGTGATCCCTTCTTCGGCGGAAATACAACAGCGCTGTTACATTATGGGGGTGGATTCCCCTGATCTCGCCACCCCAGCGACCGGGCGCACACCGGCCGTGCCCCGGCCACGGATCCTCACCTGGCCCCTGACCATGGTGTTCCTGTCCACCTTCGGTGCGGGAATGAGTTTCTGCCTGCTGCTGTCGGTCGTCCCGCTGTACGCCTCCTCGATCGGCGCGGGCGGGTTGGGCGCGGGCCTGACCACCGGCGTCCTGATGGCCTCCACCGTGGTCGCCGAACTGTGCACCCCCCGCCTGGCCGCCAGGTTCGGCCACCGGGCGGTGATGGCGGCCGGCCTGGTGCTGCTCGGGGTCCCGGCGCTGGCGCTGCCCGGCTCGACGAGCACGGCGACGGTCATGGCCGTGTGCGCCGTACGCGGCGCGGGCTTCGCGGTCAGCGTCGTCCTCAGCGGCGCGCTGGTGGCCGCGCTGGTCCCGCCCGAGCGCCGCGGTGAGGGGCTGGGCCTGTACGGCGTCGTCGTCGGAGTACCGGCGGTCGTCGCGCTGCCGCTGGGCGTGTGGCTCGCTGGGGAGATCGGATACCCGCCGGTGTTCGTCGCCGGGGCACTGGCCGCGCTGGCCGGGCTGGCGGCGGTGCCGGCCCTTCCGGGCCGCGCCCCGCGGCCCGGACCGCGGGCGCCCGTCCCGGGACGGCCCCCGGCACCGGCACGCGATCAGGCGGCCGCACCGGCAGCCGCCCCCGGGCGACCGCCGGCCCCCGAGCACGGGCAGACACCGGCGCAGCACACGTACGGGCAGGCACCGGCGCAGCGGGCGCTCGGGGTCCTGGCCGGGTTGCGCACCCCCGCGCTGGTCCGACCTTCGATCGTCTTCGCGGCCACCGCGATGGCCTCGGGGACCGTCGTCACCTTCCTGCCGGTCGCCGTGCCGCCGGGATCCGGCGACCTCGCCGCGGTGGCCCTGCTCACCCAGGCCGCGGCGTCGACCCTCACCCGCTGGTGGGCCGGGTGGCACGCGGACAGGCACGGCACGGGCCGGCTGCTGGCACCCGGCGTGCTCATGGCCGCGGCCGGCATGACGGGGCTGGTTTTCACCGCCGCCCCGGCCGCGGTGGTGGCGGGCATGGCACTGTTCGGAGCCGGTTTCGGGATCGCCCAGAACGCCAGTCTGACCATGATGTTCGAGCGGGCCCCCGCCTCCGCGTACGGCACGGTCAGCGCCGTGTGGAACCTCGCCTACGACGCGGGGCTGGGCCTGGGCGCCGTCGCCGCCGGCGTGCTCGCCGTACGGACCGGCTACCCGCTCGCCTTCGCGCTCACCGCCGCCCTGGTGCCGATCGCGCTCGTCCTCGCCCGTCCCCGGCCGCACCGCTGAACGGCGCGCTGCGCGCGGTGAACGGCTGACGGCGCCGTCCGCATGGCGCCGTCCGCATCCGGTCCGGTCCCCAGGCATGGATCCGGACCGCCGGGACAGGTCCGTTCCCCCAGGCATGGATCCGGACCACTGGGGATAACCGTCATGTCCGGCGGCGCGTGCCCGGCGCCGGGAGCCGCCCGCCGTACCGGGCGCGTCCGGGACGGCCGGCCGCCGGGCGGCGCGTCCCCGCCGGCCGACAACAGGAGGGCGACATGGCCGACACCGCCATCATCGACATCGACGGCACTCTGGTCGACACCAACTATCAGCACTCGCTCGCGTGGTACCGGGCGTTCGGCCGCTACGACGTGTGGCTGCCGCTGTGGCGCATCCACCGGCACATCGGCATGGGCGGCGACCAACTGGTGGCGGCCCTCGCCGGTGACGCCGTCGAGCGGCGGCACGGCGACGCGCTGCGCGAGGCGTGGGTGGAGGAGTTCGACAGGTTCATCGACGAGGTGCGGCCCTTCGAGGGTGCCACCGAACTCCTGGCCGAGATCGGCCGGCGCGGATTCGCCGTGGTCCTGGCCTCATCGGGCAGGCCGCAGCATGTCGAGCGCTTCCTCGACCTCATCGACGGCCGCGCGCACTGCCAGGCGTGGACCACCTCCGAGGACGTCGAGGCGACCAAGCCCGCCCCGGACCTGATGCGGGTGGCGCTGGAGAAGGTCCAGGGCACCTCCGGTGTCGCGATCGGCGACTCCACCTGGGACTTCGTCGCCGCCGGCAAGCTCGGCCTGCCCGGTGTCGCGGTCCGCACCGGCGGCTTCTCACCCGACGAGCTGCGCGAGGCCGGCGCCTCCCACGTCTTCGACTCCCTCGCCGAGCTGACCGACGACCTCGACCACACCCCGCTGAGATCTCCGTCGTCAGGGACCTGAACCCCGCCCGTCCCGGTGGTCGCCCGCCGGGATCCGTCCCCCTCCGCCGATCTCGCCGGGGGGCGTGCCGACAATGGAGTGGTGGACTACCCAGAGCTACCCGGACCCGCGTTCCTGTTCGATCTGGACGGCACGCTGATCGACAGCGTCTACCAGCACGTCATCGCCTGGCGCAGCGCCCTGTCGGGCCTCGGCATCGACCTGTCGGTGTGGCGCATTCACCGGCGCATCGGAATGAGCGGCGGCCTGTTCGTCACCGCGCTGCTGCGCGAGACCGGCCTGTCGCTGACCAGGCAGCAGATCGACGAGTTGCAGCAGGCGCACGCGGACGCCTACACCGAGCAGGTCGACTCGGTGCGTCCGCTGCCGGGCGCGTCCGACCTGCTGGCCGAGCTGAGCGCCCGCGGCGTGCCGTGGGCGATCGCCACGAGCGGCTACGCCAGGACCGCCAGGCTGGCGCTCGGCATGCTGGGGCTGCCCGAGGACACCCCGATGGTCACCCGCGACCTGGTACGGCGGGCCAAACCCGACCCCGACCTCTTCCTCGCCGGGGCGGCGCTGCTCGGCGTCGATCCCAAGTACGCCATGGTCGTCGGCGACAGCGTCTGGGACCTGCTGGCCGCCCGCCGGGCCGGAGCGCTGGGCATCGGCCTGCTGTCCGGCGGTTACGGCAGGGACGAGCTTGAGCGCTCCGGCGCGTTCCGCGTCTACGCCGACCCGGAGGACATGCGCAACCGGCTCGACGAGCTGGGTGTCCGCTCCGACTGAACCGCCGCCTCACGCGCCGCGGCCGCATGCGCCGCCCGGCCACGGCGGCCCGGCGCGCATGCGGGGCGGTCAGGCGGAGGGCCTGCGGAACTGCTCGATCATCGCCGCGTAGCCGTCGCCGCCGCGGCCCTCGGCCACCGCCCGGTCGGCGAGGGCCTTGACGAGCCTGGGCAGCTCGGTGTTGACGCCACCGGACTCACTCTCGTGGATGAGGTGGTCCATCGTCGCCACGTGGGTGTCGATGGTGGCGTCGAGCGCCGGGTAGGCGCCCTCGTCGATCTGGCCCGCGTAGGCGGACACGAAGCCGGTCACCGCCTCGATCCACCTGTTCGCGAAGGGGGCGAACACCGTGGCGTCCACCTTCGCCGTCCCGACCAGGGCGGCGCCGTGCAGGAAGCTGTTCAGCGTGCCCCACATGATGCCCAGCAGCGCCACGTCGTAGAGCGACGCCAGGCCGTGGTCGGCGCCGAGGTAGGTGGTGCCCGCGCCCAGGGCCTTCAGGGTCGGCTCGTGCGCGTCGTAGGCGTCCTGCGGCCCGCTGTAGAGCAGGAAGGCGTCGGCGGTGCCGATGACCGGCGGGATGGCCATGATCGCGCCGTCGAGGTAGGTGACGCCCTCGCCGGCCGCCCACTCGGCGCTCTCGCGGGCCTGCTCCGAGGTGCCCGAGGTCAGGTTGATCAGGACCCGGCCCGCGAGAGCGTCGCCCAAGGGGGCGAGGAGCCCGTGCGCGGCCGCGTAGTCCGACACGCAGACGATCACCAGCGGGCTCGCCTCGACCGCGTCCCGGACCGAGGCCGCGAGGGTCGCGCCCCGGGCGACGAGCTCGTCGGCCTTCTCGGCCGAGCGGTTCCACACGGTCGTGGGGTGGCCGTTCCCGAGGAACGTCCCGGCCAGCGCCTGACCCATCAGGCCAAGGCCGATGACCGTCACCGGGGACTGGCCGGCATGGGGGTTGTGCATCGTGTGCTCCTGTTCGGTTTCGCTCCGCGGTCCGTCACCGCCGGAGCATTCCAAGATCGCTGTAGCCGCCGGGCCCATGCCCGTCGCGGCGGTCCGGCCCGCGACCATCACGGTGGCCGGTCGGCCGGCCGGTCCGTGACCGCCATGGCCGTGGCGGCCGGTCCGAGTCCGCCATGGCCGTGGCAGCCGGTCCGAGTCCGTCGTAGCGGTCGATCCGCTCGGTGAATACGCTCGCACCCCGCCCAGCGCGGCGACAGTGGCAGGACTGACCGTTTCCGCAAAATTCCTGCCGTACTCTTACGGATCATGAGTGCTGGAACCGTCGCGATAGCCGTGGTCGACGACACCGACATGCATCTGTGGGACCTGTACGAGCTGAGCATCGCCTGCTCGGTGTTCGGCAAGCCGCAGCCCGACCTGGCCGACCCGTGGTACGACCTGCGGCTGTGCTCGGGGCGGCCGGCCGGCCCCGCCGGGCCCGCCGGGCCGGGGTTCTCCCTGCGGACCCGCCACGGGCTGGACGGACTGGCCGGGGCGGACACCGTGATCGTCCCCTCGGTGCCGGAGGCCGTCGTCGAGGAGGGCGCGGCCGTCCCGCCGGACCTGGTCGAGGCGCTGCGCCGGGCCGCCGACGCGGGGGCGCGCATGGTCTCCCTGTGCACCGGCGCCTTCGCGCTCGCCGAGGCGGGGATCCTCGACGGGCGCCGGGCCACCGCCCACTGGATGCACACCGACGACCTGGCCAGGCGCTATCCGAAGGTGACGGTCGACGACTCGGTGCTCTACGTCGACGACGGCGACGTGCTCACCAGCGCCGGCATGACCGCCGGGCTGGACCTCTGCCTCCATCTGGTCCGCCGCGACCTCGGGGCGCACGTGGCCAACCAGCTGGCCCGCCGCATGGTGATCCCGGCCCACCGGTCCGGCGGCCAGTCGCAGTTCATCGACCTGTCGGTCCCCGTCACCGACGACGACGGTCTCAGCCCGGTGCTCCAGTGGGCGGCCGAGCACCTCGACCAGCCGCTCACGGTCGACGACCTGGCCCAGCGGGCCGGGGTGAGCCCGCGGACCTTCTTCCGGCACCTCCAAGCCGTCACCGGGACCACCCCGCTGAAGTGGCTCCTCAACCAGCGCCTGGCCCGCGCGCAGTCCCTCCTGGAGGAGACGGACCTGCCGATCGAGAAGGTCAGCGAGCTCAGCGGCCTGGGCACGGCGGCCAATCTGCGCCGCCACTTCACCCTCCACGTCGGTATCACGCCCACCCACTACCGGCGCGCCTTCGACGGGGGCGCGGCCGCCCCGGCCCGTGATCAGGCTCCGGCGGGACTCCGGTCGCCGTCGCCGTCCCGGGCCGCCGTGACCGCCTCGGTGAAGCGGCGGTAGCGGGACAGCTCCTCGCTCACGGGCGCCAGCACGAGCTCGCGGGCGACCCGGTCCACGTTCGCGCGCAGCGCCCTGCCCGCCCTGCGCGCCCGCCGCCGGCCGCCCAGCCAGGCGATCCCGCGGCACAGCAGCGCGATCACCAGCCCGAGGACGGCCCCGCCGACCAGCAGCGCGGTGGGCCAGGGCAGTTCGCCCGCGGTCGGCAGGTACGGCTGCGGCAGCCGGAGGTAGTCCATCCCGAGCAGGCCGAGCAGCCACAGCCCGCCCGCCAGCATGGCCGCGGTCACCGCCCACTGCGCCAGTCCGGCCACCCGCCACCACGCGGGCCGCCGGGCCGCGCCGAGCGAGGCGGTGGCCACGGCCCGGTCGAGGCCGTCCTCCAGCTCGTCCCCGTGCGAGCGGGCCGCCTGCCGTACGGCCGCCGCCCACGGTGCGGGCAGCCCCACCGAGGCGGCCCCGGCGGCCTCGCGGATCGCGGTGTCCATCCGGGAGCGCTGCACGGCGGTCGCGACGGGGATCGAGGTCCGCCCCACCAGCCCGCCGGGGCCTTGAGTCTCGGCGGAGCCCAGGCGGAGGCGGCGGAGCGGGTCGGGCCGGAGCCTGCGGATCCAGCGGGTCGGCGGCCAGCCGGTGGCGGCGACCGACCGGTGCCGGTGGGCCTTGGCCACGGCCTCGACGACGACCGGCACCCCCGCCGCCTCGGCCAGCGCGGCGGTCAGGGCTCTGGCGGGGCCGTCCGCGGACGCCTCCGGCGCCTGCCCGCCCGCACCGCCGGAGGCCCGCAGGAGGGTGTCGGCGGCCGTGCCGACGTCGGCGGCCAGGCGGGTGGCCCAGGAGCGCCGGTCGGCGACCCGGGAGGCGAGCAGGGAGCGCAGCTCGGGCAGGCCGGCGCCGGTGCGCGCCGAGACGCCGACCAGCGGCACCCCGGCCAGCCCGTCCTCGTCGAGCAGCCGCCGCAGGTCCTTCAGGCACCGCTCGGCGGCGGCCGGGGTCAGCCGGTCGATCTGGTTGAGGACGACGACCATGACGCCCCGGTGCCGGGCCAGCGGCCGGAGGTACCGCTCGTGCACGGCCGCGTCGGCGTACTTCTGCGGGTCGAGCACCCACACCAGCAGGTCGACCAGCTCGACCAGCCGGTCCACCTCCAGCCGGTGCGCCAGCTCGATCGAGTCGTGGTCGGGCAGGTCGAGCAGGATCAGCCCGGCCGCCTCCCCGTCGGCCGGCACCTCGTGGCGGCGGGGGATCTCCAGCCAGTCGAGCAGCGGCCCGGCCCCGGCGCCCTCCCAGAGGGCGGCCTGGGCGGTCGAGGTGGTCGGGCGGGTGACCCCCACCGTGGCGAGGCCGGTGCCGGACAGCAGGTTGAACAGCGAGGACTTGCCGCTGCCGGTGGCCCCGGCCAGCGCGACCGCGGTGTGGTCGACCGACAGGCTCCGCCGTACCCCGGCGCGGGAGACCACCGAGCGCGCCCCGGCCACCGCGCCGGCGTCCAGCCGTCCCTCGGCCAGGTCGGCGGCCTCCGCCAGCCCCGTCAACCGGTCGTCCAGGGAGAGGGCGCCCGCGCGCCGCAGCAGCTTCACCTGTCGCCTCCCTCCCGGTCGGCCGTCCGGGGGACGGCGCCCGGGGGCCGCTCCAGCGGGTCCGGGGCGGGGTCCGGGCCGCCGGACGGGAGCGTGAGCCTGACGGGCGTGGCGGGCAGCCGTTCCTGCCGCTCCCCGGCCGGCAGCCCGACCCGGCGGCCCGGGGCCGGGATCTCCCGCTGGTGGTCCCGTACGGCGTGCGCGGCGGCCCGGAGGGCGGGGGCGGCGTCCTCGGGAGGCTGGACCGCGTCGAGAAGGGCGGTGAAGCGGGCCGCCTCGGCGCCGAGGAGGGCGGCGACACGGGCCCGCAGGTCGGTGCGGGCCTTGACGGTGAGGGTCCGGACGGCCTGGTCGCCGAAGACGGCCTCCAGGAGTTTCTGGCTCAGCACGCTGGTGCCTCCGGCGATGCCGAGCTCGATGCCGGTCAGGCCGCCGGTGGAGGCGAACACCGCGAGCATCAGCAGCAGCCCCGCGCCGTTCACCCCGTAGGAGGTGAGCCGGGCGGTGGTCCGCCGGTCGGCTCCCTCCTCGCGGACCAGGCCGAGCACGTATTCCTGCCAGCCCCGGACCGCCGCCTCCGCCTTCACGGGCAGGTCGGCCGAGGCCCTGCCGAGCCGCCCGGCCCCGGCGACCCCGGTCTCCTCAAGCAGGGCGAGCCCCGAGGGATGCGACGACCACGACTCCAGCACGCGCTCGGCGGCGCCGTCGGCCGAGGCCCTGATCAGCGACTCCACCCCGCTCTCCAGCGCGACGCGCAGCTCGCTCTCGGGCGCGGGCCGCCCGGTGAACAGCGCCACCACGCGGTCCCTGAACCGGCCGACCCGGTTCTCCAGGGAGCGCATCAGGTCGCCGGTCCCGATGAAGTCCTGCCAGCGGGCCAGCACCTCGCCCCGGAGCAGCGACCCGTCCAGCATGCCCTCGTCGAAGGAGGCCAGCCCTCCGGCGTAGGCGGCCTCGGTCATCGAGCGCAGCTCGGCGGCCACGGCGTGCTGGCGGTCCACGGCGTCGGCGAGGGCGGGGACCCGGGTGGCGAGGCTCTCCAGGGCGCCGGACAGGGTCTGGCGGACCACGTCGGCGCGGGCCTGGGAGTCGGCCGCGATGCCGGTCAGCCAGTCGGCGACGGCCTCGACCGCCTGGCGCGGCAGCCGGGCGTTCTCCTCGGGCAGCACCAGCTCCGGCACCTCGAACAGGAGCGTCCCGCCCAGCCCGTTGGCCTCCAGCAGCCGGGCCAGGTCCCGTCTCACCACGCCCAGCGCCTCCGGCGGGACCCGCGACAGGATGACGGCCAGGGCCGTGCTCCGCTCCCGGGCGGCGCGCAGGAAACCCCACGGCACCTCGTCCGCGTAGCGGGCCGCGGTGGTGGTGAACAGCCAGAGGTCGGCGGCGGCGAGGAGCTGGGCGGCCAGCTCGCGGTTGGCGGTGACGACCGAGTCGATGTCCGGCGCGTCGAGCAGGGCCAGGCCGGGCGGGAGACCGGGGACGGTGACCACCCGGAGCGTGCCCGGTTCGGCGGCGCCGCCCCCCGTGACCCGGGGCAGGCCGGGCAGGACGTGCTGGGCGGTGAACCAGGCGCTGTCGGCGGGGCCGGTGACCAGGGTGGGGGCCAGCGTGGTGGGCCGCAGGACGCCCGGCTCGGAGACGTCGGCGCCGACCAGGGAGTTGACCAGGGTCGACTTGCCCGCCCCGGTGGAGCCGCCGACGACGGCCAGCAGCGGGGCGTCGATCGCGCTCAGGCGCGGGATGAGGTAGTCGTCGAGCTGGCCGGTCAGCTCGCGCAGGGCGCGCCGGGCACTCCCCACGTCGCCGGCCGCGAGGGGGAACAGGTCGAGGGCGAGGTGACGCCGCAGCTCCCGCAGCGCCTCAAGCAGACCGTTACTCCCACTCATAGGAGCGATCCTTCCCGCAGGGAAGGCCCCTAGACGTGATTTTGCCCCACCGCTCGACCGGGTCACGGGGGCGAACTCGGTAGAGCGATGGGGCCTATCCCGAGGCTCCACGGGGAGGCCGTACCGGACTCGTCTCCCCCGCAGCTGGAGGCGAGCCCTGACCTGCCGCGCGGCCGCGGGTGATCGGGGGTCATGCGCTGACCATTGGAGCAAGCGAAGCTCAGGGCCAGGTCAGCCGGAGCTGAGTGTTCGCTGAAAGTTCAATCACCACGTGGTAACCGCAGCACGTATCCCACGCCGCGCAGGGTGTGGATGAGCCGCGGCTCGGTCACGTCGACCTTCCGGCGGAGGTAGGAGACGTAGGACTCCACCACTCCGGCGTCGCCCCCGAAGTCGTAGTTCCAGACGTGGTCCAGGATCTGCGCCTTGGACAGGACCCGGCCGGTGTTGACCATGAAATAGTGCAGCAGCTTGAACTCGGTGGGCGACAGCCGTACCGGAGTGCCCGCCCGCCACACCTGGTGCGCCTCCTCGTCCAGCTCCAGGTCGCCGACCTGGAGGCGGGAGGGGAGGTCGAGATCCCCCCTCGTACGGCGGAGCACGGCCCGGATCCGGGCGAGCACCTCCTCCAGGCTGAACGGCTTGGTCACGTAGTCGTCGGCCACGCGCAGGCCCGCGACCTTGTCGTCGGTGGCGTCCCGCGCGGTCAGGAAGACCACCGGCACCTGCCCGCCCATCTCCCGCAGCCGCCCCGCGACCGCGAAGCCGTCCATGTCGGGCAGCATCACGTCCAGCACGACGAGATCCGGGCGGATCCGCTCCGCGAAGTGCACGGCCTCCCGGCCGTCCGCCGCGGTCACCACCTCGAACCCGGACCTGCGCAGGCTGGCCGAGAGCAACTCGCGGATGTTCGGCTCGTCATCCACGACCAGCAACCTGGCCTCGACTCTCTCCAGCACAACCATGAGGCTTGCTCACCCTGCTGGAACGCAGCTCAGCTCAGGCTGAACGTTTCCTGAGAACCGGGCCGTCACCGGCGTCCGCCTCCCTCGTTGATCGCGGTCGCGGTGATCGAGCCGTCCTCGGCCCTGCTCCCCTGGACGACCACCGTGCCGCCGGGCTTGAGGTCGGCGACCTTGCCCTCCCGGGCCACCCGGACGGCCGTCTCGCCGCTGGTGTTCACGGTGATGACGGACCCGTCCATGGTCTTGACGTAGACCTTCTCGCCGTCGACCCGCTGCACCGTGCCGACGGCCATGCCCCCAGGACCGCCCTGACCGCCCCCTTGACCGCCCGGACCTCCCTGGCCGCCCTGCTGCCTGCCCCCGAAGCCGCCCGGGCCGCCGTAGCCGCCCGGGCCGCCGGACCCGCCGGGGCCCACGCCCTGCCGCACGGCGGCGCCCGGGGCGCCGGAGGCGCCGGCCTGGCCGCCGATCGCCTTCTGTGCCTGGATGCCCACGATCACTCCGGCGACGAGCATCACCCCGGCACCGAGCACCAGCGTGAGCGTGGAGAGGCCGCGCCGCGGCCGGACCGCCAGCTCGCTCTCCAGGTCACCCGCGAAAGGGGAGGTCTCCAGCACCTTCCCGGCCGGGACCGTCTCATCCGCGTTGCCGCCCATGTCTGTCTCCTTGGGTAAGCCGTACAGGTCACTCGTGGCGCAGGGCCTGGATGGGCCGGAGCTTGGCCGCCCGGTTGGCCGGGTAGCCGCCGAAGAACAGGCCGATGCCCACGGAGACGCCGAGCGCCAGCGCGATCGACGACGGCACGATCGCGGGCTCGATGCCCGCGATCGTGAACCGGCTGCCGACGAACGCGATCGCCACGCCCGACAGGCCGCCCACCAGGCTCAGCACCGTCGCCTCCAGCAGGAACTGGCCGAGGATCGCGCTCCTGGGCGCCCCGATGGCCTTCCTGATGCCGATCTCCCTGGTCCGCTCGGTGACGGTGACCAGCATGATGTTGGTGATGCCGATGCCGCCGACCAGCAGGGAGATGGCGGCGACCGCGCCGAGCAGGGCGGTGAAGACGCCGATGGTCGAGCTGATGGTCTCCTGCAGGGTCGCCTGGTTCAGGATGCGGTAGTCGGCGGTGCCCGTGGGGGTGATGTCGTGCCGCTGGTTGAGGATGGCCGTCACCTCGGCCTGCGCCGACTCCGTCGTGTCGGCGCCGGTCGCCTGCACGACGATCGAGCCGAGCGCGCCGAAGCCGGTCAGGCTCTGCTGTACGGCGGGCAGCGGCACGATCGCGACGTCGTCGGCGTCCTGCATCCCCGCGGAGCCCAGCTCCTTCAGCACCCCGACCACCGTGAACGGCACCCCGGAGACGCTGACCTGCCGGCCGACCGGGTCCGCCGCGCCGAACAGCTCCTCGGCCACGGTCCGCCCGATCACCATGACCTTCCGGGCGGCGAGCACGTCGTCGTTGACGAAGTAGGTGCCGCTCGTGACGGGTTTGTTCGTGGCCTCGAAGTAGCTCGGGTAGGTGCCGACGAGCTGGGAGATCGTGTGGCTGGTCCCCTCGTGGACGGCGGTGGCCGAGGTGGCGGTCACCACCGGGGAGACGCTCCTGACCGACGGGGCCTGCTCGCGGTCGGCCAGCGCCCTGGCGTCCTCCAGCGTGAGCTGCCTGGCCTGCGTGCGCGGCCCGCCGCCGCCCTGACCGCCGCCACCGCCGCCGAAACCGCCGAAACCGCCCCCGGAGAAGGACGCGGAGATGGTGAGGGTGTTGGAGCCGAGCCGCTGGATGTTCTGCTGGATGCTCCGCGAGGCGCCCTCGCCGAAGGCGACCAGCAGGATCACCGCGGCCACCCCGATGAGGATGCCCAGCGTGGTCAGGAAACTGCGCAGCTTGTTGGCCGCCAGCCCGCGGAGGGCGAAGCGGAGGATCTCGAACCAGCTCACGCGGGGACCTCCGGCATCCGGGGCGGTGGGCCGTCGACCGGGGCCTGGCGGCGGTCCTCGACGAACTCGCCGTCCACCAGGCGCATGACCCGCTTGGCGTGCGCGGCCACGTCGTCCTCGTGCGTGATGATCACGATCGTCCGGCCCGAGGCGCTCAGCCGGTCAAGGATCTCCAGCACGTCGCCGGTGGACTTGGTGTCGAGGTTGCCCGTCGGCTCGTCCGCCAGCAGGAGCGAGGGCGAGGTGACCAGTGCCCGGGCCACGGCCACCCGCTGCTGCTGGCCGCCGGAGAGCTCGTTCGGCTCGTGGCGGACCCGGTCGGCCAGGCCGACCTGCTCCAGGGCCGCCAGGGCGCGGGTCCGCCGCTCGGCCGCGCCGACCCCGCCGTACGCCATGGGCAGCTCGACGTTGGCGAGCGCGCTCATCCTGGGGATCAGGTTGAACGACTGGAAGACGAAACCGATCTTCCGGTTGCGCAGGATGGCGAGCTGGTGCTCCTCCAGCGTCCCGACGTCGGTGCCGTCGATGAGATAGCGGCCGGAGGACGGCACATCCAGGCAGCCCAGGATGTTCATGAGCGTGGACTTCCCGGAGCCGGAGGCGCCCATGATGGCCACGTAGTCGCCCCGCTCGACGGTGAGGGACACCCCGCGCAGGGCGCGGACCTGGGCGTCGCCCTCGCTGTACACCTTCCAGAGCTCCTGGACGGACAGCACCGGGGCGGTCATCGACCGCCGCCGCCGAGGCCGCCGCCCCGGCCGCCGCCGCCGAGGCCGGGGAACCCGCCCTGCTGCTGGGTGGTACCGGTGGTCGCCGGGCGGACGACCTGGTCGCCCTCACCGAGCCCCGACTTGATCTCGGTGAGCGCGTCGCCCTTGACGCCGACCTCGACCTGGGTGGGCACCTGCCGTCCGTCCCGCAGGACGGTCACGGTGCTCCGGCCGCCCGCCGTGGAGATCACCGTGGAGGAGACCGCGAGCACGTTCTCGGCCTGCTCGACGACCACCTCGACCGTGGCCGTCTGGCCGAGCCGGACCTCGTCGGGCACGTCGGTGAAGGAGATCGTCACCGGGTACTGGACCACGTTGTTGCTGGTGGCGGCGGTCGGCTGGATCTGGGTGACCTCGCCGGCCGCGGTGACGCCGGTCAGCGCGTCGAACCGGACGGAGGCCGTCTGGCCGACCTTGAGCTTGGTGATGTCGGACTCGGTGAAGTCGCCGACGAGCTGGAGCCTCCGGGTGTCGGCCAGTTCGATGAAGCCGCCGGATCCGTCCGCCGAACCACTCGAACCACCGGAGCTTCCCGAACCTCCCGAACCGCCCGACCTCCCGGAGCCGCCCGAGGAGGTGTTCGACGAGGAGCCGGAGGCGCTGGAGGAGCCGCCGACCGTGCCGTTGACGGCGGTGACCGTGCCGGCGAACGGGGCCTTGATGACGGTGCCCGCCACGGTCCGCCGGGCCGCCCGGTAGGTGTTCCTGGCGTTGACGTACTGGGCGTAGGAGGCGGCCGTCGAGGTGTCGTCGTCCGCGGAGTCGAGAGCGGCGGCGGCCGCCTCCAGGCTCTCCTGCGCGGAGGCGTCGTCCAGCCGGGCCAGGATCTGCCCCTTGGTGACCTTCTGCCCGACCTCGACGTAGATTTTCTTCACCGTGCCGCTCGATCCGAAGCCAAGCGAACGCGCCCGGGCGCTCTCCACGGCCCCCGAGGCGGACACCGAGGCGACCACCGTGCTCCGGGCCACCGACACGGTCCGCACCGCGGTGTCGGCGGAGGAGACTCCCCCGCCGAGAGAGGAGTAGGCGATCCCCGCGCCGCCCAGCAACAGGACCCCGAGGGTCCCGTTCACGATCAGCGCTCTGCGCTTGGTCGACAGCTTCACAGCGCCGTACCCTGACGCATTTTCCTTAAACGCACCCCTGGCTCCGGCTGAAGGTTTGCTGGAGACCGCGCGCCGCACCCGGAGATACGCAGGAAACCTTCAGGGATTTGTGAGGAGAGAGTGAATCGAGCAGACCAATATGGTCCGTCATGAGACCGACCAATCTCCCGAAGCCCCTGCGGACGGGAGGACTCGCCCTGGCCGCCCTCGTCCTGGTGGGCGCGGGCGTGATCTACACGCTCGACGACGGCTCGGCTCCGGCGCCCCGGGTGGAGCTGGCCTCCGCCAGGCGGGGAACGGTGACGGCCGAGGTGTCCGCCGCGGGCAACACGGTGGAGGACAGCACCCGTGAGCTGGCCTTCGGCGGATCGGGAACGGTCACGAAGGTCTACGTCAAAGCCGGCGACAAGGTCGGCAGGGGCGACGTGCTGGCCAGGATCGGCTCCGCGCCCGCACGCGAGCGCTACGCCGCGGCCAAGGCGCAGCTCTCGGCGGCCCGCGAGGCACTGGACGGGGCCCAGGACGCGGCGACGTCGCAGACATCGCAGCCTCAGCCCCAGGTTCAGTCCCAGGTTCAGTCCCAGGCCCGGACTCAGGGACAGCAGACCCAGGGGCAGCAGACCCAGGGGCAGCAGACCCAGCAGGCCCGGCAGCAGGGCACGTCGGGCGACCCCGCCCGGCAGGCGGCCTGCGTCCCCACGGCGACGCCGGGCGCGTCGGCCCGGCCCACCGCCGCACCGGGCCCGAGCGGCACGGCCGGCCGGAGAGGAACGCCCGGCCCGGACGGCACCGCGGGGCCCGGCGGCACGGGCGGTCCGACCGGATCCCCGGGTCCGGGCCGCACCTCCGCGCCGGCCGCGGCCGAGCGGCCGGTGGCGGTGGCCCCGGCGGGCGGGATCGCGCCCGCCGGCTATTTTCTCCGGCCCGCCGGCTACTTCCTCGGGCCCGCGCGGACACCGGCGCCGGTGTCGGCGCTGTCCCGGGCGCGGGCGGAGACACCGGCGCCGACGCCGACGCCGGAACCCACGGCCACGCCGACACCCACCCCCACACCCACCGAGGGGTCCCCCGAGCCCGCGCCGACGGTGACCGTCACGGTGACGGCGGCCCCGACGGCCACGGCCACGGTCACCGTGACCGCCACGCCGACGGTGGATCACCCGCCCGCGAGCACGGGCCCGACCGGGTCCGGCCCGACGGCCCGGCCGAGCGAGCGCCCCGAGCCCGGCCCGTCGGCCCGGCCCACGTCCACCACGACCGCGGAGCCCGGCGCGAGTCCCACGCCGACCGTCGGCCGCACTCCCGGACCGAGGGACACCGCGTGTCCGCGGCAGAGCCCCACCCAGGGCGCCGACCGGCGCTCCGGGGAGGACGGCGGCACCGGCCGGACGGACACCGGCGGCACCGGCACCGGCGGGCAGCACGCGCTCAGCGTGGACCAGGCCGAGGCCGAGGTGAAGCGGGCGGAGGCCGACCTGACGGACGCCCGGGAGGAGCTGGCGGGCGTGCGGATCGTCGCCCCCGCCGACGGGACCGTCCTGTCGGTGGCCGGAGCCGTCGGCGACAGCGTGGACACCGGCGCGTTCGTCACCCTCGGGGACCTCGACGAGCTCCAGGTGGAGGCGCTGTTCACCGAGTCGGACATCGGGGAGCTGAAACTGGGACAGCGGGCGTCGATCACGCTGGCCACCCGGGAGGGCGATGAGCACACCGGTACGGTGACCCGCATCGCGCCCACCGCGACCACCACCGACCGGCTGGTGAGATACGGGGTCGCGGTCGCCTTCGACAAGACTCCGAAGGGCCTCATGGTCGGCCAGACGGCCACCGTCACGGTGACCGTCGCCGAGTCGGAGCAGGCGCTCTACCTCCCGGCGCAGGCCGTACGGTCCAAGGCGGGCGGAGGGTCGGTGGTCACCGTTCAGGGCGGCGTCGAGCGGGCCGTGCGGACCGGGGTCCGCAGCGACCGGTACATCGAGATCACCGCGGGCCTGCGCGAGAACGAGCGGGTGGTGCTCCCCGGTGGCACGGTCACCGGAGGCTTCCCCGACAGCAGTTGGCCGACAGGCGCTTGACGCCCGTCCCCGCGCCGGGGAGCGGAGGGTCAGCCGGGGTCCGGCCGCCGAAGATCGAAGGATCAGCCCGGCCGCCGGGGGCCGGGAGATCAGCCCAGCCCGGCCGCCGGGGGCAGCCGTCCTCGGCCGCCGGGGGACCGAGGATCACAACCCGGCTCGGCCGCCGGGGACCGGGAGATCAGCCGTCTTCGGCCGCCAGGGGGAGGGCCACCCGGAAGGTCGAGCCCTCCCCCGGGACGGAGTCCACCTCGACCGTGCCGCCGTGGGTGTCGACGATGGCCGCGACGATGGCCAGGCCGAGACCGCTGCCGCCGTCCTCGGGCGCGCGGCGGCCGCGGGCGGAGTCGACGCGGTAGAACCGCTCGAAGACCCGCTCGCACTGCTCGGCGCTGAGCCCCGGGCCTTCGTCGGCCACCTCGATGACGGCCATGCCGTCCCGGGCGGACAGCGTCATCCGGACGAGGGTGCCGTCCGGGGTGTGGGTGAGCGCGTTCGTCATCAGGTTGCCCACGACCTGGCGGAGCCGTACCTCGTCGCCGGAGACGATGAGCGCGGCGCCGTCCACCGAGAGCGTGATCTGGCGGGCGGGGGCGAGAATGCGGGCGTCGTGGACGGTGTCGGCGGCGATGGCGAGCAGGTCCACCGGGCGCATGGCGACCGGCCGCTGCTGGTCCATCCGGGCGAGCATCAGCAGGTCGTCCACGAGCAGCCCCATCCGGACCGCCTCGGACTCCACCCGGCGCAGCAGCGGCGCGGGGTCGACGTCGGGTGCCTGCCGGTAGAACTCGGCGAAGCCGCGGATGGAGGTCAGCGGCGTGCGGAGCTCGTGCGAGGCGTCGGCGACGAACCTGCGCATGCGCTCCTCGGAGCGGCGGGCCGAGGCCTCGGACTCCGACCGGGCGCGGAAGGCGGTCTCGATCTGGGCGAGCATGCCGTTCAGCGACTGGCCCAGGCGCCCGACCTCGGTGCGCGGGTCGGCGTCGGGGACGCGGCGGCTCAGGTCCCCGGCGGCGATCGCCTGGGCGGTGCGTTCGATCTCCTCCAGCGGGCGCAGGCTCCGCCGTATGACCACCACGCCCACCCCGGCGAGCGCGAGCATCAGCCCGCCGCCGCCGAGCAGCTCCACCAGCGCGAGCTGGCCGATGATCTGCCGGACCTCTGCCATGTCCACGGCCACCAGAAGGCTCCTGCCGTTGTCCAGGGGACTGATGTGGACCCGCCACTCACCGCTGTTGAACGGCCCGTGCACCTGTCCGGGCGACACGTGCGGGGTGGGCTTGCCCTCCACGTCGCCACCGCTGAGCTGGAGGATGATCCCGCCCCTGGCGTTGCGGAGCTCCAGCCTGGTGTCGGCCGGGAGCGGCTTGCCGACCAGCGTCACGGCTCCGCGGTGCAGGCGGCGCAGCGTGGCGTCGATGGTCAGGTCCATCTGGCTGTCCACGCGGTCGATCAGGTAGCCGCGCATGATCGAGACGCTGCCGATGCCGATGAGGGTGAGCGCGATGCTCAGCAGGACCAGGATGATCCCGATCAGCTTCACCCGCAGCGGGAACCCATTGACGATCATGAAGACGGCGGCAGGCGGAGGACGTAGCCGACCCCGCGCAGGGTGTGGATCAACCGGGGATCGGTGTTGTCGATCTTCCGGCGGAGCACCGAGACGTAGGACTCCACGATCCCGACGTCGCCCCGGAAGTCGTAGTCCCACACGTGGTCGAGGATCTGGGCCTTGGACAGCACCCGGCCGGCGTTCGCCATGAAGTAGCGCAGGAGCTTGAACTCCGTCGGCGACAGCGCCACGGCCCTGCCCCTGCGCCACACCTCGTGGCTCTCCTCGTCGAGCTCGACGTCGGCGAAGGTGAGCCGGGGCGGCCGGGCCGGCAGGTCTCCCGCGCCGGTACGGCGGAGCACCGCCCGGATCCGGGCCACGACCTCCTCCAGGCTGAACGGCTTGGTCACGTAGTCGTCCCCGCCCGCCGTGAGCCCCCGGATCTTGTCATCGGTGGCGTCACGCGCGGTGAGGAAGACCACCGGCGTGTCGGTGCCGCCGCCGCGCAGGCGCCGCACGACGTCGAATCCGTCCATGTCCGGCAGCATCACGTCGAGCACGATGAGGTCGGGGCGGTGCCGTTGGACCGCGGCGACGGCGTCCGTGCCGTTGCCCGCCGTGTTCACCCCGAACCCGGCGAACCGCAGGCTCGCGGCCAGCAGTTCGAGGATGTTCGGCTCGTCCTCGACGATCAGCAGGCGGGCTTCGGGTGAGTCGGTCACGGGTTTTATCTTCACTCGCCCACATGAAAAAGCAGTTAACGGGTCAACACAGAGGTTAACCCCACGATATGCCTGGCGATCGCCAAACTCGACGTCGCCGCCGGTGAGGGGGCGTTCCGCACCAGGGTAACGCGGCCGTGCACATCGATCGCGAAGTCGTCGAGCATGCTCCCGTCCCTGGCGACCGCCTGGGCCCGGACCCCGCCGGCGGTCCTGACCAGGTCGGCCCTGGTGAGCTCGGGCACGTAGCGGCGCGCGGCCGCCAGGAAGGACCCCTTGGCCATGGAGCCGAGCACCTCCCTCACCCCGGTCCGCCAGTGCCTGGCCGCCAGCCGCCGGGTGCCCTGCCAGGCCAGGATCCGGCGCAGGTCGGTGAGATCGATGTCACCCCAGGAGTAGCCCTCCAGCGCCAGGGCCATGACCGCGTTGGGTCCGACCAGGACCTCGCCGTCGATCCTGCGGGTCAGGTGCACGCCGAGGAACGGGTAGCGGGGGTCGGGCACCGGGTAGATCAGCCCCCGGACGAGGTCCTTCGAGGCGCCGGCCAGCGCGTAATATTCCCCGCGGAAAGGGACGATCCGCACGTCACCGGCCGCCCCGGCCATCCGGGCGACGGTGTCGGTGCCCAGCCCGGCGCAGACGATCAGCCGGTCGAAGCGGAGCCTGCGCGGCCCGGCGAGCACCTCCACCCCGCCCGCGGTCTCCCGCAGCGCGCGGACCGGGTGGGACAGCAGCACCGAACCGCCCGTCTCCTCCACGTCCGCGGCCAGGCGGCGGGCGACGGCGGGGAAGTCGGCGATCGCGGTGTGCGGGGAGTGCACGGCCGCCACCCCGACGGTGTGCGGCTCGACCTCCCGCAGCGCCAGCGCGTCCAGCTCGGCGATGCCGGGGACCCCGTTCGCACGGGCGCGCTCGGCGATCCCGCGCAGCCCCGGCCGCTCGGCCGCGGTGGAGGCGACGACCAGCTTGCCGACCTCCTCGTAGGGGATGCCGTGCTCGGCGCAGTATTGCCGGAGCAGGGCCACGCCCTCGCGGCAGAGCCGGGCCTTCAGCGAGCCCGGCTGGTAGTAGATCCCCGCGTGGACGACCCCGCTGTTGTGCCCGGTCTGGTGGGCTCCGACCCGGTCCTCCTTGTCAAGGACGGTCACCGTGGCGCCGCGGGTCCGCGCCACCTCCCTGGCCACCGCCAGACCGACGATTCCCGCGCCGACGATCCCGATGTTCACGGCGCGACCCTACCGGCAGGGATGCCGACCATCCCAGAGGTGGGATTCCCCTCCGCTCCGGGACCGGCCGCGACTTTCCACGCTTTTTCTGAATCGCACACGGCGAGAAACGGCTCAGGACCGGCGGCGAGGAGCGCGACCGCCACGGGCGAGCCGACGGAACCGGACGCTCCGGCCACCGGGAGGCACATGCCCGAAAGTTAACGGCAATCCTCTCCAGAAAAGAAGGGGATGCCCCGTCTCGTTATTGATCGCACCCATATGTAGGCAAGCTTTACCCCCACTGAGCAGGGAATACGGGAATACGTCCGCACGCGGAACGCGATGCGGCTATTCATTTCGGGGGAAACATATGAAAAGGTCGCATGCCGGGGCACGGAGCCCCTTGCGTGTTCTTCTGACGGGTGTGGCGGTGTCGTTGGCCGCCCCCGCCCTCCTCCTCACCCCCCAGCCGGTCTCGGCCGCGCGGAGCGGCACGGGCGGGGAGTGCACGATGGTGAGCGGGGGCTTCGAGGAGCCGGACGGCCTGCGCGGGCAGGAACACCTGCGCGAGGACGTCCCCGGGTGGCGCACCTCGTCGAGTGACGGCCTCATCGAGATCTGGGGCCGGGACAACCGCGCCGCCCCGATGGACTTCACGGTCGCCCCCGACACCGGCGACCAGTTCGCCGAGCTGAACGGGACCTCGGTGGCCACGCTCCACCAGGACATCAGGACCTTGCCCGGCTCCACACTGGACTGGAGCCTGGCGCACCGTGGCCGTACCGGGAGCCCGGACAGCAAAGACGTCATGCGGGTCAGGATCGGAGGCGTCGTGCAGACCCCGGCCGGGCAGGACTCACCCGACATCGCCGACGGCAACGGCGGATGGGGCCACTACAGCGGCAGCTACACGGTCCCCCGGGGACAGTGGACGACCCGGATGGAGTTCGTCTCGGTCTCCTCCGGGACGGGTCGGCCCGACTACGGCAACCTCCTCGACTCGGTCTCGATCTCCTGCGCCTCCTCGCTCGCCGTGCGGAACCAGCCGCCCAGCATGCCGTACCTGGTGCTGTCCGGGCCGGTGAGGCACAGCATCGGCGGCTCCCTCGACTCGGAGGACCCGGAGGGCGACGAGGTGACCTACAGCGCGGGCACCCCGGAGCCACGGCTGGAGGTGACGGTCGGCCCCGACGGGACGGTGACCGCCAGGGCCGGCCGGCCGATCCTGTACCAGGTGCCGGTCAGAGCCTGCGACGGGCAGGGCGCCTGCAGCCGGGGCAGGATCGTCATCGTGGCCTACCACCGCGCCAAGCCGTCCGCCGGAGCCCGTCCCGCCGGTCCACGCGTCAAGCCGGCGGCCCGCGCCTCAAGCCGGCGGCCCGGCGTGAGGCCGGAGGGGCCAGGCCGAGAGGGTCTGGCTGAGGGGCGACCAGGTGGCAGGGGCCGGGTCAGCGCATCCGGCTGACGGCGGCCCGCAGGCGGCGCACGTCCCCCAGCCGCGCCTCGTAGGTCGCGCCGAGCACGACCAGTAGCAGCCCCCCGGCCGCCATCGGCACCCATCTCGGCACCATCACGACGATCTGCGCGATCCACGGCGCCAGCTCGTGCAGGGCGACGACGGCCAGAGTGAGACCGCCGAGCAGCGCGGGCGCCTGGAGCCGGAAACGCGCCCCGGCGAGCAGCACGGCCAGCGAGACCGCGCCGAGCAGCAGCGGCCGGATCCAGCCTGCCCCGGCGAGCAGCGCGATCACGCTGGGGACCAGGCTGGAGGCGAGCCCGGAGCCGTAGGCGACCCACGAGGACGTCTCGCGGCCCCTCGCCCGCCACCAGCCGAACGCCAGCAGGACCACCGAGAACGGCACCGTGTACGCCTCGACGACGGTGACGTCGGAGGCGAGCAGGCGCAGCCAGGAGGCTGCCAGCAGGAAGCCGGTCCCCACGTATCCGGCCCATCGCCGGTCGGGCCGCAGCGCCGTACCGGCCATCAGCACGCCAACGACCGCGCAGGCCAGCCCGGCCAGCGGCAGATCGGCGGCGCCGAGCCACAGGCCGACGGCGGCGAGGGCGTAGCCGGCCGCCTCCACCCCGATCGCGGGCGTCGCCCTCCTGAACCTGCCCGCCACGGCCGCCGCCAGGCAGGCCACGGCGAGCACGCCGAACGCCGCGTGCCGTACCGGCCACTCCAGCGCCAGCCCGGCGGCGAGCACCTCGCCGCCGGCGAGGGCCGTCGCCAGCCCCGCGCCGGCGACCCGCGCGGCCCGCGCCCGCCCCCGGAAGGCGACCGCCGCCGCGACCACCGCGACCACCGGCAGCACGATCAGCGTCGCGGGTCTGCTCATGAGCGCCCAGGAGAGCGCGGTCGAGGCCGTCCACAGCGCCGCCGCCCCACCGAGCGCCCAGTCCGTACGGCTCCGCGCGGCCGCCCACGCCGACGGGCCGAGACCCACGACGAACAGCCCCACCTCCAGCCCGTACGGCAGGCCGACCGAGACCGGCAGGGTCACCACCACCACCGGCCAGGCCGCCAGCCCGGCCCGGAACGCGCCGCCGCCCCCGGCGACCTGCCAGGAGAGCAGCACCGCCGCCGCCGCGACCAGAAGCGCGACCACGACGAGGAGCGGGTGGCGGCCGGCGGGGACGTCCAGTGCGGTCCACGGCAGGGTGAGCGGCCGGTAGAACCTGAGGATCTCGGCGAGGGCGGCATGCATGGGGAGCAGCGCGAGCGCTGCGAGCACGGCCCCCAGCACGAGCCCCGTCCCCCTCCGCGGGTCAACGCCCCCGCCCCCGACGGTCCCACCTCCGACCACCGACCCACCGGCGGCCCCAACCCCGACCGTCCCACCTGGGGCCGCCGATCCACCGGCGGCACCAGTTCCGGCTGTCCCATGCTCGGCGGCCCCGTGCTCGGCGACCGGTCCACCGGTGGCCCCGTCGGGCCTGGGCTCGGCGGCCGTCCCACCCGGTCCGGACTCCGTGGCCATCTCACCGGGCCCAGGCTCGGTGGCCATCCCACCCGGTCCGGACTCCGTGGCCGTCTCCGGGACGGGCCACCGGTGGAGGGCGAGGAGCCCGGCCGGCAGCGCGCCTGCGGCCAGCGCCAGCGCCAGTCCTTCGAGCACCGGCAGCCATCCCGTCCCGACGGTCACCGCCCAGATCAGGCCGGTCGCCGACAGCACCGCCATCGCCAGGGCGGCCGCGGCGGCCCGTGGCACCCGTGCGGTGAAGGTCGCCAGGCCGCACGCGGCCAGCAGGACCGCGAGCGCCGCGTACGTGGTGGTCCGCTCGGCGAGCGAGGTGGCCACGGCCAGCGTGGCGACCGCCCCGGCCGTCACCGTGAAGGCCCACGCCCGCCGTGGCCGCCGGGCCACGGTCAGGCAGGCCACGGACACGACGGCCAGCGCCAGCAGGACCGCGAGATTCACCGCGTAGCTCCAGCCGGAGGCGGCCGGGGCGACGGCCGCCGTGACTGTGCCGACGGCCAGGGCGGCCGGCCACAGGGACGCGGGCCCCCGGCGGGCCGTCACCGCCAGGGCCGCCGTCAGCAGCCCGAGCACGGCCACGCCCTCGGGGAACGGCGAGATCCACCAGTCTCCGGCGGGCCCGTAGGCACCCGTCCAGACCCTGTCCAGCCGGTTGAACGGCGCGAGCAGTGTGACGATCACCGCGGGCAGGTACGGGAGCGCGGTGATCGCGGCCAGGGTTCCGGCGGAGACGGCGCCGGCCGAGCGGACCCGTGGATCTTTCAGACCCGGCAGACGGAGCGCGGCCACCGCGACGGCCAGCGCGGCGACGGTGTGCGGGACGATCCACCAGTTGGGCGGGAGCAGCGGCCAGACCGAGGTGGCCAGGCCGACGGTCAGCGCGAGCACCGACCCGGCCGTCAGCCCCCTGAGCCGGCCCACGCCCACCCGGTGTGCGACGGCCACGCCGGCCACGGCGAGCAGGGCCAGCAGCGCCCCCTTGGCCAGCGCGCCGGCCAGGGGATCGGCGCCGAAGGGGACGGTCAGCCTCAGATAGGAGTCCAGAATCCCGTAGCCCACGCCCAGCGTCCACACGAGGCCGAAACAGAACCCCGCCGTCGCCCGGACCCCGGCCACGCGCTCCGGCCCCGCCACGGGCCCTTCCAGGCTGACGCCTTCCGGCGCCGCCACGGGCTCGCCACCGCCGGCACCACCCGGCACCGCCGTCGCGCCGCTCCCCGACGCCGCCACCGGCCCTTCCAGGCCGACGCCTTCCGGCGCCGGCGTGGCCCTGCCCGGCCTGCGGCCGAATACGAGGAGGGCGGCGTCGGCGGCGGCCGTCACCGCGAGGGCGGGGGTGATCCAGGGGGCCGGCTGGCCCAGGACGAGCAGCGGGAGGGGCAGTTGGGCGAGTATGACCGCCATCGGCGCCGGCAGCCTCAGCGGGAGCAGCCGCGAGTATCCCGCCAGGAAGAGCGCGGCCAGGCCGGTCAGCAGGGCGGCGTAGTCGAACCCGCCGATGCCGTCGATCCCGGCCAGGCCGACCCGCCGGGCGGCGTAGCCGTCCAGGAGGATCAGCGTGACGCCGAGCACCGCGACGGTCTCGGCGGTGGCGGTCAGCTCCCGCTTCACCAGGAGCTTCGGCGCGGCGAGAGTCAGCACGGTGATCCCGGCGAGGATCGCCGCCCGCCCGCCGATGCCGATCTGCCCCCAGCTGACCACGGTGAAGACGATGGCCGCCACGGCCAGCAGCAGGCCCCCGAGGACGAGCAGCAGGTTCTGCACGGCCTTCGGCGAGAATTCCCGCCGCGGCGCGACACCCCCGGAAGGTCCAGGTGACGCGGGTGCGGCGGCCCGGGGCAGGGCGGGCACGGGGACCCCCGGCCGCCCGGACATCGGGGAGCCGGGCTGGGCCGGTACGGAGGAGACCGACCGCCCGGGTGTCGGGGAGCCGGGCTGGGCCGCTGCCGAGGGGACGGGCCGCCCGGGGCCGGGCGCGTTCTCCGACGGCATGCCGGGGAGCCCAGGGGAGGCCGCCCGGGGAGGTTCCGTCGGAGCCCGCTCGGGACCCGCTCCGGCCTCCGCGTGCCGTACGTCCGGACCACTCCCGGCCTCCGCGTGCCGTACGCCCGGACCGCTCCCGGCCGGGTCGGGCCGCTCCGCCCGGAGCAGGCCGAGCAACCGCTCACGCTTGGCCAGGAGGCCCGCCTCCTGTGCCCGCAGCCCGGCCAGCGCCCTGTCGAGCTGCCACAGCTCGGCCGCCACGGGTCCCCGCAGCGGCAGCGCGCAGCGCGGGCAACGGTCGTGGCCGCCGGTGATGGCGGTGCCGCACTCCGGGCAGTTCACCCTCGGTGGACGGTACGGGCCGGGCGGTGGACTCTGATCGCGCATGGCATGAAGGATGCCGGGCGCGGGTCGCTGTTTGGTTGCGACGCCTCCCCGCCGCCGGCGGCGAGCAGCGGTCGGAGCCGTCTAACGGGTGCGGCGGGCGATGAAGGTGATCATGCCGGTGGCCGCCGCCGCGACCGCCAGCCAGACGGCCACGGCCGAGCCCGGCACCCCGGCGTCGGCGTCCTCGTCGGCCTTCGCGTCGGCCACCAGCGTGGTGCCGCGGCCGGCGCCCCTGCTGGC
This sequence comes from Streptosporangium sp. NPDC003464, assembly GCF_053588315.1. Classification (NCBI taxonomy): domain Bacteria; kingdom Bacillati; phylum Actinomycetota; class Actinomycetes; order Streptosporangiales; family Streptosporangiaceae; genus Streptosporangium; species Streptosporangium sp. NPDC003464. The sequence goes on from NZ_JBSFPS010000022.1 coordinate 27,955, forward strand.
CACCGGCGTGGGGGTGGGCGTGGGTGCCGTCTCCTGCAGGACCCTGGCCGGCAGCGGCACCCGGTAGACCGGGCTGCCGGCCCCTTCGCTGCCGGTCAGCAGCGCCTTGCCGTCGGCCGTGTAGGCGATCGACTCGGCCTGCTCCAGGGGCGGCATCGTCACCCGGGCGATCTGGTCTCCCGGGGCGCGGTAGACCGTGGCGGAGAAGTAGGTGCGGATCACGAAACTCGATCCGTCGGGGGCGTAGGCGGCGTCGGTGGCCATGATGGGCGCGGAGCCGACCTTGCGGAGCACGTTGACCTTGTCGGTGCGCAGCCGCTTCGGGGCCGCGTAGACCGAGCCGGCGAACTGCTTGCTCACGATGTAGAGACGCCCCGTGCGAGGGTGCACCATGACGCCCTCGGCGTTGTGCCCGCCGTCCTCGTAGCGGAACCGGTAGCGCACGGCGGGGACGACGGCGTCGCGCAGCGTGGTGGGCTCCACCACCTTGTAGACCGAGATGTCGGGCCAGGCCCCGTCGAAGTTGTCGCCGATGTCGGCGAACCAGAGCACTCCCGCCCCGGTCGCCGGGTCCCGGGAGGCGGCCATCCCCTCCCAGTCGCGGGCCTCGGCCCCCTGCAGGGTGAACGTCGCGCGGGTCCGCCCGCTGGATCCCACGGCGAAGAAGACCGGCCCGGCCGAGCTGTCGTTGTGGGTGTAGTAGACGTTCTTGTGCGTCGGCGAGACCGCCAGGCCGCTCGACTCGTTGATCCGCCTGTCCTTGAAGGTGAACAGGAGCGAGTCACCGTCCGCCCACGCTCCCGACCCGGCGAACACCGCCGTCCCGGCCAGCGCGGCCACCGCGAGCACGCGAATCATGACATTGCCCGGCCTACTCCCCATTCAGTCATCATGCCCTGACGGCGGGGGCCGGTGGTGCCGCGGAAGCCTCTTGTCCGCGCCAAGGTCATCTCTGCTTTGCCGAAAGCGGGGCGGCGGGCCACGCGGTCACGGTACGGCCGGCGGCCTGACCTGGGCGCCGTGCCGGAGAGAGCGGCGGTCCCGCGCGGCGGCGGGCGGCGGGCCCGCCCCGGTCGCCGGATCCCGTACGGCGCCACTCCGGAAGCCGTACTCGCCTGGAGCGCACTCCAGGTCCTTAGTGTGGGCACATGGAATACACGCAGCTTGGCCGTACCGGCCTGAAGGTCAGCCGCCTGTGCCTGGGCACGATGAATTTCGGCCCCGTGACCTCGGAGGACGACTCCTTCGCGATCATGGACCATGCCCACGAGCTGGGCGTCAACTTCTTCGACACAGCCAATGTCTACGGCTGGAAGAAGGGCGAGGGCATCACCGAGAACATCATCGGGCGGTGGTTCGCCAAGGGCGGGGGCCGCCGCGAGAAGACCGTGATCGCCACGAAGCTCTACGGCGACATGGGCGACTGGCCCAACGACGGCCGCCTGTCCGCGCTCAACATCCGCCGGGCCGCCGACGCGTCGCTGAAGCGGATGCAGACCGACTACATCGACCTCTACCAGGCCCACCACGTCGACCGGAACACCCCGTTCGAGGAGTTCTGGGAGGCCATGGACATCCTCAAGCAGCAGGGCAAGATCCTGTACGTCGGGTCGTCCAACTTCGCGGGCTGGCACATCGCCAAGGCCCAGGAGGTCGCCGCCCGCCGCAACTCCCTCGGCCTGGTCTCCGAGCAGTCCCACTACAACCTGATCGTCCGGGCGGCCGAGCTCGAGGTGATCCCGGCGGCCGAGGACTACGGCCTGGGCCTGATCCCGTGGAGCCCGCTCGCCGGCGGCCTGCTCGGCGGCATCCTCCGGAAGATCGACAAGGGGCGGTCGGCTTCGGAGATGATCACCCAGCAGTTGGAGAAGCACCGCGACAAGATCGAGCAGTACGAGGCGTTCTGCGACGAGCTCGGCGAGGACCCGGCCAACGTCGGCCTGGCCTGGCTGCTCCACCAGAAGGCCGTCACCGCGCCGATCATCGGCCCGCGCACGCTCGACCAGCTCGACAGCACCACCAAGGCGCTGGAGATCGAGCTGGACGACAAGGCGCTGGCCCGTCTCGACGAGATCTTCCCCGGGTTCAAGACGGCCCCCGAGGAATACGCCTGGTAGCAGGCCGGCCAGGGCCTGTGTCGAAGTCGCCGCGTCGTGTGCCGGCTTGATGGTTCAGGGCAGGCCGTAGCGCGACGACGAGTGAGGTCTCCGGTAGGCGGTCGGTCGACCAAGACAGACCGCCTACCGGAGACCTCGTGGCCCCCTCGACGGTGACGAGGCCCTCCCCTGAGTCGTGAGAAATCGCCCGAGTCCTACACCGAGCCCGAGCCGCGGGCGGCCGTGGACACCTCCGCCGCCATCCGGGTGAAGGCCAGGCCCTTGGCGGAGACGCCGGCCGTACGCCAGAGCAGCGCGTACTCAAGAGGTGGAGCGTCCTCGATCGGGATGTAGACCAGGTTGGGTCGAGGGTAGTACCGGGCCCCCTGGGCGGCGGCGATGGTGACGCCCTCGCCCGCGGCGACGAGTGCGAGCAGTTCCTGCCAGTACGTCGTGCTCATCGAATGGCGGATGGGCCGGCCACCCGGGGTGCGCTCGGGGAAGTGCCGCTCCCTGAAGTAGCCGGACATACCGTCGATGATCAGCACGGTCTCGTCGGCGAGGTCTTCCAGCGAGACCGTGGTACGGCCGGCCAGGCGGTGCCCGCTGGAGAGCGCGAGCACGGTCGGATCGCGCAGGAGCACCGGCCCCACGGTCAGGTCGGGCTCGTCCACGGGCAGCTCGATGAGCTGGATGTCGAGTTCGCCCCGGCGCAGGGGGCCGAAGCGGTCCGACAGGTGCACCTCGCGGATCTGCACCTCGCACCGGGGATGCTCGCCGCGGAACCTCTCGATCACGGTCGTGACCAGCTCGCTGGCGTGCGGACTGGAGAAGCCCACACGCAGGACGCCACCGGTGCCGCGCGCCGCGTCCGCGGCCTTGGCCAACGCTTCGAGGATCCCGTGATGGTGCGGGTCGAGGTCATCGCGCAACTGCCGGCCGAGCGGGGTCAGCGCCACCCGGCGGCTGGTGCGCTCGAACAGCGGGGCGCCGACGCGCCGTTCCAGGGCCTTGGTCATCTGGCTCACCCGGGCGCGCGACACGCGCAGCCGCTCGGCCGCGCGACCGAAATGCAGCTCTTCGGCGAGCGTCAGGAACGTCTCCAGCTCCTGCCAGTTCATCGGCCCCTCCCCGCGGTAAGCGCACCTTACCGAAGGGTGAGAACTCCGCCATCGCCGGCTCCAACGCCATCGCGCTGTGGCCGCCCGGTACGACAAGCTCGCCGTGCGCCACAGAGCCACGACCCTTGTCGCCGCGATCGACGGATGGCTTGAACGACCTCGGTACAGGCCCTAGGAGAGCAGGGTGCCGATCACCACGAGCAGCACGAGCAGTGCGAGCACCGTGGGCAGCAGCCAGCGACGGGGACGATCCACGCCTTGGAGCTTAGCTCCGCCCACCGGGTGTCGGCGCCGTGAGGGGGTATTCGGCGACCGTCTCGTAACGGACCACGGCGCCGAGATGGCTTCTCACCAGGTGGACGGCGCCCGCCTCCCAAGGGGTCCCGGCGAACGGCCCGAAGTCCTCGACCAGGCGGCGCAGGTCGACGTCGGCGCGGGACCTGGCCAGGGTCAGGTGCGGCCGGAGCCGCCGCCGGTCGGCGTTCACGGCTCCGGCACGCCGTGCCCCGGCCCCCAGGGAGTCGGCCAGCCGGACGAGCTGGGGGCGGGAGCCGTGCACGTCGGTCCAGAAGACGCGCGCCCGGCCGGGCGCGGGGAAGGCGCCCGCGCCGATGAGCGACAGCGTCATCGGCGCGTAGCGCGACGCGGCGCGGGCCAGCCGTGTCTCCAGGTCCGGCAGGACCGTCTCCGGCACCTCCCCCAGGAACGACAGCGTCACGTGCCAGGTCACCGGATCCGGCCAGCGGATCCCCGGCCAGGCGGCGCGGTGGGGTCCCAGCGCGTGGTCGAGCTCGTCACGCACCCGCTGCGGCAGCGGTAACCCCACGAACAGTCGCACGCGACCTCCTGCCGATCGCCCTGGTCAGCATTATCGCCGCACCGGTGCCGGCCAGGGTGAGCACCCCGCCGATCATGACCCCGACGCGGGGGCCGCCCAGCTCGGAGATCCAGCCGAGCAGCGGCGCGCCGATCGGAGCGCCGCCGGTGAACACCAGCACGTAGATACCCATCACCCGGCCGCGCATCTCCGGCGAGGAGGCGAGCTGCACGCTGGTGTTGGCGGCGGTGTTGATGGAGATCAACGCGACCCCGGCGGGGATGAGCAGGAGCAGGTAGAGCGGGTACCACGGGGCCAGGCCGGTGGCGATCTGGAACAGTCCGAACGACACCGCGCCGCCGATCAGCAGCTTCCGGCTGGGCCGTACCCGCCGGGCCGCCATGAGGGCGCCGCCCAGCGCGCCCACCGCGAACATGCTGGAGGCCAGGCCGAAGGACGACGCGCCCGCGCCGAAGACCTGGCGGGCCATCAGCGCGATGGACATCGAGAACGACTGCGTGAACAGCGACACGAAGGCGACCAGCAGTATCGGCATCAGCAGGTCCGGCCGGGCCAGCACGTAGCGCAGCCCCTCGCGGAGCTGTCCCTTGGCCCTGGGCACCGGGTCGGGGGCGGTCAGTTCCGAGGCGCGCATCAGCGCCAGGCCGCCGAGCACGGCGACGAACGACATCGCGTTGATCAGGAACATCGGGCCCGTGCCGCCGAGCACGGAGATCAGCACACCGGCGACGGCCGGGCCGACCACGCGGGCCAGGTTGAAGCTGGAGGCGTTCAGCGCGATGGCGTTGGACAGGTCCTGGCGGCCGACCATCTCGACCACGAAGGACTGCCGGGTCGGCACCTCGACGCAGGAGATGAGGCCGAGGGCGAAGGCCATCACGTAGACGTGCCAGAACTGTGCGGCGCCGGTCACCACGAGCACGCCCATGGTGAGCGCCAGCAGGCCCATGAGCGACTGGGCGACCATCAGCAGTTGCCGCTTGGGGTAGCGGTCGGCGAGCATGCCGCCCCAGAGCCCGAACAGCATCAGCGGCAGGAACTGCAGCGCGGTGGTCACGCCCAGCGCGACGGCGCTGCCGTGCGTCAGGTCCAGTACCAGCAGGTCCTGTGCGGTGCGCTGCATCCATCCGCCGACGTTGGAGACCACTCCACCGATCGCGAACAGCCGGTAGTTGTAGTTGCGCAGCGACCGGAACATCCCGCCCCGCGCCTCGGGCACGGCCTGGGCCGTCCCGCTCTCGACGGCCTGCAGCTCGCTGGCGGCCGCGGCCCGGGCGAGCCGCCGCCGGCGCAGCCTCGCCCGCCATCCCAGGCTCCTGCCGGGTACGGCGCGCACGGCGTGCAACCGTCGCGTTCTTGCCCGCCACCCCGGTCCCGTGCCCGGTGCGGCGTGCGCCTCGGCGTCCTGCGGGGCCGCCGAGGCCCCGGGTTCCTCAGGCTCGGCTAGATCCGGCTGAGCTTCTCCAGGATCGGAGCCGCCTGCCGGAGCACCGCCCTCTCCTCGGGTGTCAACTCCTTCAGCCGCTGCGTCAGCCACGCCTCCTTGCGGCGGCGCTCCTCCTTCAGCAGCGTTGAGCCCTGCTCGGTCACGCCCACGGTCACCTGACGCCGGTCGGTCGGGTGCGGCGTACGCGACACCAGCCCCCGCTCTTCCAGCGCGGCGATCACGCGCGTCATCGAGGGCGGTTGCACCTTCTCTAGCTCGGCCAATCCGCCGGGGGTTATCCCTGAATGCCGTTCCACGGCGGCGAGCGTCGCGAGCTGGGTGGGGGTCAGCGAGTGTCCCGCGGCCTGCCTGCGCAGGCGCCTGTTCAGTCGTGCCAGTGACACGCGCAGTGCCGAAGCCAGACCCGCGTCGCTTCGCAGGTTCGCGGCGGGGTCCTTCCTTGGGTTGTTCGTTAGCATAAGTCATTACCTTTGCTAACTATATACGGTCTCACGGGATTCCCTCCGGGCAAAGTTTTCTTGGCGCGAGCCGTACAGCGTGACAGACCGGGCGGCGATCCCCAACCTCGGCGTGACGTCCCCGCAGGCAGGAGCCGGTGGAGGCGGCACGGCGGAGGACCGACCCACAGTGTACGTCCACCCCCTCCCGTCACCCTGCGCAAGTAAAGAATCATCCTCCGTGAGGGCCCCCGCCGTCGGCGGCCCGCCGGCGCCGCCGGTTCCGTGGGCGGCGCCGGACACAAGGCCGTCATGGCGATCGGTCCCCGCGGATCGCCATGACGGCCTTGTGCGCTCAGCCCAGGCCGAGCAGGGACTTGATGGGCCCGAGCGCGAAGTACAGGACGAACAGGGCCGCGACCACCCACATCAGGGCGTGGACCTCACGGGACTTGCCCTTGGCCACCTTGATCAGGACGAAGCTGATGAAGCCGGCGCCGATGCCGTTGGCGATGGAGTAGCTGAACGGCATGAGCACGATCGTGAGGAACGCCGGGATGGCGATCTCGTAGTCGGTGAAGTCGATCTCGCGGATCGCGGTCATCATCAGGAAGCCGACGATGACCAGCGCGGGAGTGGCGGCCTCGTAGGGAACGACGGCGACCAGCGGCGAGACGAAGATGGCCAGCAGGAAGAGCACACCGGTGACGACGCTGGCCAGACCGGTGCGCGCGCCCTCCCCGACGCCCGCCGCCGACTCGACGTAGGTCGTGTTGGAGGAGACGGAGGCCGCGCCGCCGACCGCCGCGCCGATGGAGTCGACGAGGAGGATCTCACGGGTCCTGGGCATGGTCCCGTCCTCCTTGATCAGCCCGGCCTGGCCGCCGACGCCCACGACCGTGCCCATGGTGTCGAAGAAGTCGGTGATCAGCAGGGTGAAGACGAGCAGCAGGGCCAGGATGACCGAGACGGAGCCGAAGGCGCCGAACGGGTCGAACTCCTTGAACAGCACCAGCGGGTTGCTGAACCCGAAGATCTCCTTGGGCAGCTCCGGCACGACGAGCCGCCAGCCCGAGGGGTTCGGGCTGTCCGGCGTCCCCGAGCCGCCGATCTTGCCGATGGCCTCGACGACGACCGCGAGGACCGTGGTGCTGAGGATGCCGATCAGGATGGCGCCCTTCACCTTCCGGGCCACCAGCACGGCGATCGTCAGCACTCCGACCACGAACACGAAGATCGGCCAGCTGGTCAGGTTGCCACCGATGCCGAGCTCCAGCGGTACGGCGGGCGCCTTGCGGACGAAGCCGGCGTCCACGAAGCCGATCAGGGCGATGAACAGGCCGATGCCGACACTGATGGCGGTCTTGAGCTGGGGCGGGATGGCGTTGAAGACCGCCGTGCGGAATCCGGTCAGCACCAGGAGCGCGATGATCACGCCCTCCAGGAAGACCAGGCCCATGGCCGACTCCCACGACATCTGCGAGGCGATGCCGTAGGTGACGAAGGCGTTGAGGCCCAGACCGGCGGCCATCGCGAACGGGACCTTGCCGATGACGCCCATCAGGATGCTGAGCAGACCGGCGACGAAAGCGGTGCCGGCCGCGACCAGCGGCACGTTGGGCACGCTCCCGTCGCCGATGAACTGGCCGTCCGCGTCCTTGACGGTGGCGATGATCAGGGGGTTGAGCACCACGATGTAGGCCATCGTGAAGAAGGTGGCCAGACCGCCGCGGACTTCCCGGCCCACCGACGAACCACGGTCAGAGATGTGAAAGAAACGGTCAAGCGCGCTTATTTGGGAGGTTTTGCTGTCACTCACGGACGCAGGGTGGCAGCGAGCATCCGCTATCGGAAGGCCCAGGCCACGATGGTGATGGTTTCGAGATCGATCCGCGCCCTCACAGGGGCGTTTTGCGGGTAGTGAGGGCCCGTCGCCTAGGCTGGATCGTGTGAACCTGCCTAGCCGTCCGGATCTCCGGCCGTTGAAGACCAACGACACGGCCACGATCCTCGCGGGCACGTGCCTGTGGGCGGTGGCCCTGGCCGTGCTCTTGATCGTGCAGCCGGACCCCGGGCACCGCTGGTGGATCTGGACCTGCGTGTCGGGCATCTGCGGCGGCCTGTTCGGCCTGTGGTACGTCCGGCGCCGCGACCGCAGGGCCCCGCCGCCCGCCGCCGAGGAGCAGGTCGAGCCCGCGACGGCGATCCCGCCCATCTCCCCCACGCCGCCGACCCCCTGACCCGGCGGGAACCGCGCCCCCTGACCACCCGGGAGCCGGCCCACCGGACACGGCAAGCCCTTCGACCTCCGCCGGAGCCGGCCCACCGGACACGGGTGAGAGCCACCCCGGGCACGGCTGGAGAGGGACACCCGCCCCGTCTCCCGCACCCGGGCCGCCGCCCTGTGACCCGCATCCGGGCCGCCCTGTGACCCGCACCGGCCGCGAGGAGCGCGGCCGGTGCCGGGTGACACCGCTCCCCGGCGGGGCTCAGCCGGTCGAGGCGGTCCAGCTGTCCAGGTCGGCCTCGGCCAGCAGCAGGGGCACCGCGGCCGGGTCGCGCAGCAGCGCCGCGGCCGCCAGCCGGTCGCCCCACTGACCCGACGCCCACGCGAGCCCGCGGGCCAGGCCCTCCACGCCCGCGGCGTGCACCGCGCCCTCGAAGAAGCGCCAGGCGGCGGGGACGCCGTCCACGAGCAGCTTCTCGTGCTCCACGTAGGTGGTGGGCGCGCCCGGCAGCAGTGAGCGCACGGCGGGCGGGACCTCGCGGACCGTGCCCGTGGAGGTCACCTCGCCGGTGGCCTCCTCCCCGGCCAGCGGCAGGTCGAGCAGCTCCGACAGCGCCTCGGCCAGGTCGAACGGGGCCAGGACCAGCGGCCGGTCCGCGACCAGCGGGAGCAGGTCGGGCGCCTCGACCACGACCGGCTCGCCCGCCTCGCCCCCGGTCCCGCCGGACAGCAGGCGGCCGTCCTCGACGTCGGCGACGACGATCTCGCCGTCGAGGACGGCGCGGACCGCGCGGGGCGGCGCGACGCGGGCGGGGGCGACGGCGGCCAGCGCCACCCACAGGGCCCGGAGCTGGGCGCGGTCCACCTCGATCGAGGGGTCGGCGAGCAGTTCGAGGAGCTCGTCGGGGCCGCCGTGCGAGGCGAGGAGGTCGGGCAGCGTGGTCCGGACGCCGATCATCGCCAGCGCGGCCTCGTCGAGGCCCGCGGGGGCCTCGCCGTACAGGCCGAACAGCAGCGGGTCGCCGGCCGGGAGCCGCAGCTCGGTGGGGCGCCTGCCGCCCAGCACCGGATGGGTGGACAGCCACCAGGCGGTGTAGGAGGGCACCTCCACGACCTCGCCCGCGACCAGGACCCGCAGCGGGTGCAGGACCGAGCGGAGCGGCGGGCGCGACAGCAGGGCGAGCGCCGCGGGCCAGTCGGCGACGTATTCCAGGTCGCGGATCGCCGAGAACTCCCTGGCGATCGGCGGGACGTCCATCTCGGGCAGCAGGTCGAGGACGGCCTCCAGCCACTCGTCCTCCCGGTCGAGGTCGTGGTCGCACTCGTCCGGGTCGATCATGACGTCGGCGTCGTTCACCACGGCGAAGCCGTCGAGCACCCCGACCGCGGCCAGCACCCGCGGGCCGTACTGCTCCACCAGCTCGGGCGCGGCCGTGCCGAAGTGCGTCTCCTGGTCCAGCAGCCCGGCCAGCGCCCCGTCGGCCAGGAGCAGCTCACCGGCCGGGTAGAGCTCGCCGTCGGCGCCGCGCAGCGCCAGCTCGGCCAGCCACGGAGCCTCGCCGGCGGCCAGCCCGGCCGCCTCCACCAGCGCGAGGACCGCCTGGGCCACCGGCTCCGCGTCGGGGCTGTCGAGGGACTGCGCGACCGCGGCGCGGGTCAGCGGATCCTCCAGGACCGTGCGGGGCGTCGCCTCGCCCGCGCCGAGCCGCAGCAGCAGCGGGTGGGCAGCGTCGCGGTGGACGACGCGCAGCCCCAGCGGGGCGAGCACGGCCAGGTCCAGCGTGGAGCCGTCGCTCAGCAGCAGCGTGCCGCGCGGCCCCCGGACCAGGCGGCCGTCGGCCAGCGGCACCGGCAGGGCGCCGAGCGACTCGGGGTCGTCCGCAGGCAGCACCTCATACAGCGACCGCCACCAGGCCGGGTCCCTGTCCTCGACGGCGTCGCCGGAGAGCATGTCCACGACGTCGGCGAGCTGCACCCGCCGGACGCCGAGCGTGGTGATCGCCGGGTGCCGGGACGGCCACCCCGCGGGCAGCAGGCCGGGCACCATGCCGGCGATCTTCTCCAGCATCTCGGCCGGACCCGCGACCGCGGACGCCTGCCGGCCCGCCACGACCAGGTCCCCGCCGTCGGCGGGCAGGCCCTCACCGTCGGCCGGCGGGGAGAGGGCGGGCAGCAGCGGGACGTCGGGGAGCCGGCGCAGGATCGCCCGGCGGATCTGGGCGTCGAGCTCGCCCTTGCCCATCAGCCCGGGGACGAGATCGAGCAGCTTGGGCGTGCGGGGCAGCCCCGTGAGCAGTTCGAGGTAGGCGTCGGCGGCCCGTTCGACCAGGAAGTCGGTCAGCGGCCCCATGGCCACGTGCCGCCGGTCGGTGGCCATCGGGAAGGAGGCGATCAGCAGCGCGGGCAGGTCCAGCGGCTCGTCGCTCGGCGTCGGGGCGTGCACCACGGGCGGCACCCGCGCGGGCAGCGGCCGGGGCTCGCCCTCCTGCGCACCGTCGTGGAGGGCCTGCCCGGCGCCGCCGGCGGACCCGTCGACCGGGACCGCCCAGCGGACCAGCCAGTAGGGTCGGGCCCGCTCCTCGGTCGGCCGGTCGGCGAACAGCTCGGCCACCTGCTCCGGGGTGAACCCGCCGGAGGCCGACACCACCCGCCAGCCGTCCGGCAGGACCATGCGGACCTCGCCGTCCACGTCGATCTCGATCGACTCGAGAGCGGGCAGGCCGAGCAGCAGCGCGGGCCCGGCCTCCGCCAGCATCCGCCGGACCGCGTCCTCGGCCGCCCTGTCGCGCAGCGGCAGCCGTACGAGCGTGTCGAACCCGCCGGGCACCTCCACCGGGCCGGCGGGGAACGGCAGGCGCAGCAGCGGCACGTGCCGGCCGCGCTCGGACAGCTCCTTGGCCAGCGTGGGCTCGGCGGCCACCAGGGCCGTGGTCTGGTCACGCGACCAGCGGACGACCCCGGAGCCGAGCGAGCCGATCACCGGCTCGTCGGTGACCGACACCACGGCCGCGAAACCGACGCCGAACCGGCCGGCCATGCCGGATTCGTCCCGCTTGTTGGAGACGCGCAGCGTGGACAGGCTCTCGATCCCGGCCGCGTCCAGCGGGGCGCCGGTGTTGGCGGCCGACAGCACGCCCTCGCGCAGCGACAGCCGGAGCCGGCCGGGCACCCCCGCCCGGAGCGCGGCGTCGGCGGCGTTCTGGGCCAGCTCGACGATCAGCCGGTCGCGGTAGCCGCCGAGCGCGAAGTCCTCCTCGGCGTTGGCGTCCTCACGGAAACGCGCGGGTGAGGCCGTCCATGCCGTCAGCACGGCGGAACGCAGTCGGTCGGTGCCGAAGATGTCAGTCACAGCGATGAGTCCAAAGGTCGAAGGGCCCGCAGGTCACGTCGCGCGGCAGCCGCCGGGCCGGGGAGCCCGGCGGCGTGCGAGGAACAGCGTCAGATCAGGAGTGGCCCAGCGGTTCGGCGTCGGCGTCGTCCACGGAACCGGTCAGGTCGGGCTCCGCGGACTCCTCGGTGAGATGGTCGTAGGCGAGATCGTCGAGGATCGGCGAGGTGGGCTCGACCTGGTGCGGCAGCACGGCCGCCTCGGAGTGCGCGCCGCAGCCGTGGTCGGCGGCGACCACGCGCCCGTCGTCGGGGGCGTACTCGTTCGTGCAGACACCGAAGCCGGCCCCCAGCACACCGGCCAGCGGCCAGTAGAAGCCGCAGGTCGAGCACTGGGCGGGGGCGGCGTGCGCGAGCGGGGTGTGCGGGCCGGACTCACCGGAGTGCCAGCGCCGCACGACACGGTCGCGGCCGATCGGGGAGAGCACCCGGGCCCGGCCGAGGCCGTACTCGAAGATCATTTGACGGTCGGCGTCGTCGGCGGTCTCGGTGTAGCCGGGCGCCAGCCGGTCGTCGTCGGCGGCGGTCGGCAGCAGGTCGCCCACCCCGAGGTCGCCGGGGCGCAGCCGCTCGCTCCACGGCACCCACTCCGGGGGCAGCAGCGCCCCGGCGCCGGGCAGGAGCACGACCTCGCTGACCGTCACGTTGCGCGCCCGGGAGGCCCGGGCGACGGTGACGGCCCAGCGCCACCCCCGGTAGGCGCGGTCGAGACAGGCGAAGAAGTGGGTGACGACACGCTCGCCCTCGCCCTCGACTCCGAGGTGTTCGCCCACCTCGTCGGGCCTGACGTTCTCCTCGATGGCGGAGCGGGCCAGGTCGACGGCGGCGACGCACGCCGGGTCGAGCGGCGCGGTGCGGGATCGAGTACGGCTCACGAGTCCTCCTCCGTCGGCCTCGCAACCCGACGGCCGCTGTGCTCTCTGGCTCGCTCGCTGCGCTGACTCACAGTTCATTCTCACCTATGCCCGGAGCGTACTGCACCGGTATCGCCCTACCACGCCGCCCCGGCGCACCGGGCAACCGGCCCGTCACCGGGGTCGCGGGGCGCGGACCCCGATTTTAGCGGGGCGGAAAAAACTCCTCGGCCCCTCCTCCCGCCCACCTGACGTGGCAGGCGCCCGCGGAGCCGGGACGGGAGCGGAGCGGGCCCGGCCCGCACAGGTGATACCGGTGGGACGGGAGCGCCACGGTGTGAAGGGCGAGGTCCCCGAGCCCCAGCCATGGGGATGAGTCAATCGGGTAAGACTGGATGCGTGGCAAATGGGTGGGAACGGGCACGGAAGACAGTGGGCGAGACCTCACGTCTGATCGGCCGTTCGGCCGCCGGGGCGGGACGGGCCACCGCGCGCGCGGGCAGGAGCACGGGGCGGGCGACCGTGCGGGCCGGCCGCGGCGCGGCGAGCGGGACGCGGCGGCTCGGCAGGGCCGCGCGGCGGCTGACCCACGCCCAGGGGGCGGGCCGCACGGGGCTGGGCCAGTTGATCGAGCTGACCGCGACGCAGAGCGCCGGCGACGCGCTGGTCACCGCGGCCCTGGCCGGGACGCTGTTCAAGCTCCCGGTGAACGAGGCCCGCGGCCAGGTCGCCCTCTACCTGCTGATCACGATGATCCCCTTCGTGGTGGTCGCGCCGTTCGTCGGCCCGGTCCTCGACCGGTTCCGCTCGGGCCGGCGCTTCGTGATGGCGGGCACCCTGTTCGGGCGCGGTCTGCTCTGCTTCGCGATGGCGGCGGCGATCGTCCCGGACGACGTGCTCACCATCTTCCCCGCCGCGCTGGCCGTGCTGGTGCTGTCGAAGGCCTACAGCGTCTCGCGCGCGGCGATCACGCCGAACGTGCTGCCCGCCGACATCTCACTGGTCACCGCCAATGCCAGGACGGCCCTGTTCTCCCTGGTCACGGCCGGTGTCGCGCTCCCGGTCGGGGCGGGCGTGAGCGCCTGGCTGGGCGCCGAGTGGGTGCTGCGCGGCGCGACGGCGGTCTTCCTGCTCCAAGGAGTCCTGGCCGTACGGCTGCCGCGTCACGTCGACTCCCCCGATCTGGAGGAGCTGGAGGAGGAGGGTGAGCGGCCGCCTCGCTGGCGCACCCTGCTCAACGTGGGCCCGGTGGTCGCCGAGGCGATGAAGGCCAACGTGGCCATCCGCCTCTACTCCGGGTTCCTGCTGTTCTACCTGCTCTTCCTCGTGCAGGACGGGAAGCTGCCCGGACTGGCCCCCACGGTCACGATCGGCGTGCTGGCCGTGGCGGCCGGAGCCGGCGGCCTGGCCGGGACCGCCGTGGCCTCCTGGGTGCGCAGCCGCTCCCCGCAGCTCATCGTGCTGTTCACCCTCGCGCTGTCGGCCGTGACCACGGTGGTCGCGGCGATCGTGTTCAACCTGTGGAGCGTGGTGGCCGTCGCGCTGGTCTCCGCGTTCGCCCAGGGGCTGGGCAAGCTCGCCCTGGACGCGATCGTGCAGCGTGAGATCGGCGAGGAGGTGCGCTCGTCCACCTTCGGCGTGGTGGAGGCGTTCCTGCAGGTCGCCTGGGTGCTCGGCGGGCTGGCCGGCCTGCTGCTGTCGCTGTTCGCCGACGGGCCGGCCGGACTCGCGGTGATGGCCGCGGCGCTGGGGGGCTCGCTCGGCTGGCTGCTGGTACGGCGGCGCGCGGTGGTCCGCGCGAGGGACGCCCGGGTCGAGGCCGCCCGGACCGCCGCCTCCGACGGCTCCGGCGACCCCGAGGATCCGGCCGACCTCGACGGGCGCTCCCCGGCTCCCCGGGAGCGGCACCGGCCGGAGCCGGCGGGGACGACCACCGCGGTCGTGCGGCGCGAGGACCCCCCGACGGAACGGCGGACCAAGCCGCTGACCAACCCCCACGGCTAGCCGCGGGGGTCGCTCACCTGCTGTCCGGGCCTGCCGTCAGGGTCAGTCGTCCAGGTCGTCCGCCACGGCGCGGAGCACGGCGGCGATCTTCTTGGCGTGCACGGCCTCGGGGTGCTTGCCCTTCTGATAAGAGGTGGAGACCGCGTCCAGGAGCTTGATCAGGTCCTCCACGATGACGACCATCTCGTCGGGCTTCTTGCGCTTGCCCTTCGGCTTGGCGGCCTTGGCGAGCGTGGGGGGCTGATCGATCACGCGGACCGAGAGCGCCTGCTGGCCGCGGCGTCCCTCGGCGACGCCGAACTCGACCTTCTGGCCCGGCTTGAGGGAGTCCACGCCACCGGGCAGCGCGGAAGAATGCACGAAGACCTCACCGCCGTCGTCGCGGGTGAGGAAGCCGAAACCCTTGTCGGCGTCGTACCACTTGACCTTGCCACTCGGCACAGGGGTGACCTCGTTCAGACTGTCGTGAAAAGGAATGGATGTAGATTATGCCCAGCGGAGGCCGAGGGCGACCGTCTAAACGGCTTTGAATTACACCAGTGCTAATCAGACTGCTAATCGGGACTGAATTACACGAGCGCGGCGGGCGTCCGCCAGCCGTCGAACCACTCGGCGAACTCGGTCAGGTCGCCGAGCACCGCGTCGGCCCCGTAATCGCGGAGCTCTCCCGCCGGGTAGCCACCGGTCGCCACCGCCACGCTGACGGCGCCCGCCGCCCGTGCCGCCTCGATGTCGCCGACGTGATCGCCGACATAGGCCACCGCCCCGAACTCCGCCAGGGCCGGGCCCTTGGCGGCGCCGAAGACCGCTCCGGCGATCTCGTCCACCTCCAGGCCGAGGAACTCGACCGTCCTGGTCGCGTCGAAGGTGTTCTTGCCCGTCACCACGATGACCCGGCCGCCGGCCCGCCGTACGGCCGCCACGGCCTGGCGCGCGCCCGGCATGAGGGTGGTGACCGGGACGGCGATCGAGGGATACAGCGACCGGTAGAGGGCGGCGGCCGCGGGGATCTCCTCCTGGGGCAGCCAGTTGGCCAGCTCCCACTCCAGCGGCGGCCCCAGCCTGGCCACCACGGCGGCGCTGTCGATGGGCACGCCGAGACGGAGCGCCACCTCGTCGAAGACGGCGGCGATGCCGGCCCGCGTGTCCGCGAGCGTCAAGTCCAGGTCGAACCCCACCGAGCTCATTCGGTCGATCACCGCTCCTCATCCCTCCGCGTTCCTCCGCGGAGTCCCGCCCCGCCGGCCTCTCGAAGCATGCCAAATCTCGGGGAACAGAGGTAATCCTGTGCCGCCGTACGGGTGGCGCCCGCCACGGGCCGCTCTGCCACGGACCCGGCCCGTCCCGGCGCGGCGCGGGCCCGGCCCGGCGTGCCGAGAGCCGACATGTCCGGCACTGGATAGGGTCATGGGGGAGGTATCGGCAGAGAAATGACCAGATCGACGCGCGAGCGGATCATCGACGAAGCCCTGCGCCTGTTCGCCGAACGAGGCTATGCGGCGACCTCGGTGGCGGAGATCGAGGCCGCCTCCGGGCTGTCCCCCGGCGCCGGCGGGCTCTACCGGCACTTCAAGTCCAAATACGAGGTGCTGGCGGCGGCGGTGAACGAGCACGCCGCCCGGACCCGGGCCCAGATCGCCGAGACCCTGACCGAGATGAGCGCCGTCGATCCCTCGGTCGACATCGAGGAGCGCCTGGCGCACCTGTGCAAGGCCGGGCTGGCCAAGGTCCGCGAGGAGAGCGAGCTGACGCGCGTCTTCTTCCGCGACCTGAGCCAGTTCCCCGAACTGGTGGCGATCGTCCGCGAGGGGCTGCTGCAGCCCATGTTCGACGCGATCACCACGTGGTTCCGCGCCCAGCCCGAATACGCCGGGGCCGACCTCGACTGGCCCGGGATCGGCGCGGTGCTCGGCGGCGCGGTGGTCCACTACCGGCTCTTCCAGGAGACCGTCGGCGAGCCCCCCGGACGCGCCGAGCGCGACCGTTTCGTCAGCTCCTGGGTACGGCTGGCACTCGGCCTGCTGCCGCGCCCGGCCGTCCAGGCGATCGGCTGAAGCCGGTCCGGCCGGACCGCGGAGAGCCGTGCGGTCGGACCATGGAGATCGGACCATGCAGAGCCGTGCGGCCGGACCACGGAGAGCTACGCATCCGGACCGTGGAGAGCCGGCGGACCGCGGAGAGCCGTGCGGCCGGACCGCGGAGGAGCCCGCCCCCGGTCTGCCCCGTTCCGGGCCTCGGGAGGGTCCCCCACCAGCGCCCACGGGGACCCCGTGGTGATCACCTGGGGCCCCGCGCGGCCTACCGCCCGGGAACGGGTTTTCCCCGGGCCCCGCTCTGTCGGTAAGGCCTCCTACCATTGACGGAATGAGCACGGAGTTCACCGAGTGGCTGCGCGGCCGGAGCGATGACCAGTTACGGGCTCTCGTCGCCGTGCGACCCGAGCTCATCACCCCGGTCCCGGCGCACCTCGAAGGGCTGGCCGGGCGGGCGAGCAGCCCGTCGGCGATCGGCCGCGTGCTCGACAGGCTCGACCTGTTCACGCTGTCGGTCATCGAGACGCTGGCCGTGCTCCCGTCGCCCCTCGCCTACCGGACGCTGCGCTCCCAGACGGCCCGCGCGCTGCGGGCGGGGGCGGAGCCGGCGCTCCCGGCCGCGCTCAAGGAGACGGTCGAGCGGCTGCGGACCCTGGCCCTGGTCTACGGTCCCGACAAGGCGCTGGCCCCGGCCCCCGGCGTGCGCGAGGTCCTGGAGGCGCCCGCGGGGCTCGGCCCGCCGGCGACGGAGGTGTTCAGGCACCACCCCGCCGAGCGCCTGGCCGAGCTGGTCCACGACATCGGCGGCGACGGCGCCACCAAGGAGGCCCTCGCCGATCTGCTCGGCGACCCCGAGGTCGTCGGACGGCTGATCCAGGACGTCTCGCCGCAGGCCCGGTCCGCGCTCAACGAGCTGGCCTGGGGGCCCGCCAGCGGCCGGGTGCCCAACGCGCGCCGGGAGGTCCGGACCACCACCGCCCAGTCGCCGATCGAGCAGCTGCTCTCGCGCGCCCTGCTCGGCGCCACCGGCGAGGAGACCGTCGTCCTGCCCCGCGAGGTCGGCCTGTTCCTGCGCGGCGGCCGGATCCACCAGGACCTCTCCCCGGTCCCGCCCGCGCTCGACGGCACCGTCCGCGACCAGGGGCTCGCCGGCCGCACGGCCGCGGGACAGGCGTTCACCTTCACCCGCGCGGTGGAGGAGCTGTGCGAGCGGTGGAGCGTCGACCCGCCCGGCGTGCTCCGCAGCGGCGGCCTGGCCGTACGCGACCTGAAGCGGGCCGCGGTCCTGCTCGACGTCCCCGAGTGGGTCGCCGGGCTGATCGTCGAAGTGGCCCACGCGGCCGGGCTGGTGGCCGCCAGCGGCGCGGTGGACGGCGACTGGCTGCCCACCCCGGCCTATGACGGCTGGCGGGTCAAGGGCACCGAGGACCGCTGGACGGTGCTGGCCACGACCTGGCTCACCATGGACCGGGTGCCGGGGGTCATCGGCGAGCGCGACGAGCGCGACCGGCTGCTCAACGCCCTCCACCCCGACCTGCGCCGCTCGGCCGCCGCCGAGGTCCGCACCACCACCCTGGGCATGCTCGCCGTCGCCGGTCCCGGCCTGGCGCCCACCTCGGAGTCGGTGCGTGAGCGGCTGGCCTGGGAGCAGCCCCGCCGCCGCGGCGGCCACCGCGACCAGCTCGTGGAGTTCACGCTGCGCGAGGCCGAGCAGATCGGGGTCACCGGCCTCGGCGCGATCGTCGACCACGGCCGCGCCCTGCTGCCCGGCGGCGACCGCGCGCTGTCGGCGGGCCAGATCCTGGCCCCGCTGCTGCCGGAGCCGCTCGACCACGTGCTCCTCCAGGCCGACCTGACCGCCGTCGCCCCCGGCCCGCTCACCAGCGACCTGCGGCGGTGGCTGGGGCTGGCGGCCGAGGTGGAGTCCACCGGCGGCGCGACGGTCTACCGCTTCGACGAGCGCTCTGTCCGGCGGGCGCTCGACGCGGGGCAGAGCGCCGACGAGATGCTGGCCATGCTGGAGCGGCACTCCGCCACGCCCGTCCCGCAGCCGCTCAGCTACCTGGTCACGGATGTGGCCCGCCGGCACGGCCGGATGCGCGTCGGCACGGCGAGCGCCTACGTGCGCTGCGACGATCCCTCGCTGCTGGACGAGGTGATGGCCGACAGACGGGCCCTCCCGCTGCGGCTGCGCCGGCTCGCCCCCACCGTGATCGCCTCCAAGACGTCCCGGCCGACGCTGGTCGACTCGCTGCGCGCGATGGGCTACGCCCCGGCCGCCGAGTCGCTGGACGGCGACGTGATCATCACCCAGCTCGACGTCCGCCGGACCGACGGCCAGCCCATCATCCGCTCCTCGGCCACGTTCAACGGCCTGGAGGCCGACGTCGTGGCGGCGGCCGTCCGCGCCGTCCGCGCCGGCGACGCCGCGCACCAGGCGCGCCGCGCCCCGGTGGACGCCCCCTCCGGCCAGGTGCCCCGCTCCCCCGCGACCGCCACCATCGTCGCGCTGCGCGAGGCCATCCGGCAGGGCTCCCAGGTCTGGATCGGCTACCTCGACTCCCAGGGCAACGCCACCAGCCGGATCCTCGAACCCGCCCGGATGGAGGGCGGCTATCTCACCGCCTACGACGAGACCCGGGCGGCGGTGCACCGCTTCGCCCTGCACCGCATCACCGGCATCGCCGACATCAACTGAGGGGAGCCCCACACACGCGGATCCTCAGCCTCAGCCGCGCACGCGGAGGGCTCCGCCGCCCGCCGGGACGCGGGGATTCCCCCGCGGTCCGGTCCCGCCGGATACGGCTGTGACACACGGCACAAGCCCCATATCGTGATATTTCTTGATGTTCCCGGCTCAACACGAAGCGAGAGATTCACAGTGAGCACTGGTAACCCCGAAGGTCCCAGCACGAACCCGGACGACTGGAAGAGCCCCTACAGCACGGGTCCCGGTCAGACTCCCGGGTACGGCCAGCAGCCCTACGGCCACGAGCAGTCCGGCCAGGGCTACGGGCAGCAGCCTGACTACGGACAGGGACAGGGTTACGGGCAGCCGACCTACGGCGAGTCGCCCTACGGGCAGGGCTACGGGCAGCCGACCTACGGCGAGCCGGCCCAGGGCTACGGGCAGGGCTACGGACAGGGCTACGGCGAGTCGCCCTACGGGCAGGGCTACGGGCAGCCGGGCTACGGTTACCCGACCCCGCCGCGCCAGAACAACGACGGCGTCCGGACCCACGCGATCGTCGCGCTCGTCATCAGCATCGTGCTGGCCCTGAGCTGCTACGTCAGCCTGGGCGGCATCGCCGGGGCCATCATGTCCGGCATCGCGCTGGGCAAGGTCGAGAACGACCCCCAGAGCGCGCGGAACCTTCTCAAGTGGACCTGGATCGGCATCGGCATCAACGTCGCGCTGGTCGTCCTGGGCATCGGCGCCTTCATCGTCGCGGGCGTCAACGGCGCCTTCGACAGCTGAGCCGGTCAGGGACTGTCAGGAGGCTCATCTCTGTTGGACATACGGAGCGGGGGACGACGGGCCGGGAACGGCCCGGCGGATCCCCGTGCGAGTGTCACCATGGGCTCGCCGGCCGTACACAAGGGAGAAGTCTTTGACTGACGGACCATTGATCGTCCAATCCGACAAGACCCTGCTGCTCGAAGTCGACCACGACAGGGCCGACGAGTGCCGCAAGGCGATCGCGCCCTTCGCCGAGCTGGAGCGCGCTCCCGAGCACGTGCACACCTACCGGATCACCCCGCTGGCGCTGTGGAACGCGCGGGCCGCCGGGCACGACGCCGAGCAGGTGGTCGACGCGCTGATCGGCCACAGCCGCTACCCGGTGCCGCACGCGCTGCTGGTCGACATAGCCGAGACCATGGCCCGCTACGGCAGGCTCCGCCTGGAGAAGCATCCCGTCCACGGGCTCGTCCTGACCAGCACCGACCGGGCCGTGCTGGAGGAGGTGCTGCGCTCCAAGAAGATCCAGCCGCTGCTGGGCGAGCGGCTGGACGCCGACGCGGTGGCGGTGCATCCGAGCGAGCGCGGCAACATCAAGCAGCACCTGCTCAAGCTGGGCTGGCCGGCCGAGGACCTGGCCGGATACGTCGACGGCGAGCACCACCCGATCACGCTGACCGAAGACGGCTGGGAGCTGCGCCCCTACCAGCGCGAGGCCGCCGAGGCGTTCTGGCACGGCGGCTCGGGCGTGGTCGTGCTCCCCTGCGGGGCGGGCAAGACGATCGTGGGCGCGGCGGCGATGTCGCACGCCAAGGCGACGACGCTGATCCTGGTGACCAACACGGTCTCGGCGCACCAGTGGAAGCAGGAGCTGATCAAGCGGACCTCGCTGACCGAGGACGAGATCGGCGAATACACCGGCACCAAGAAGGAGATCCGGCCGGTCACCATCGCCACCTACCAGGTGATGACGACCCGCAGGCAGGGTGTCTACCGCCATCTGGAGCTGTTCGACGCCCGCGACTGGGGTCTGGTGGTCTACGACGAGGTGCACCTGCTGCCCGCGCCGATCTTCCGGATGACCGCCGACCTGCAGGCCCGGCGGCGGGTGGGGCTGACCGCGACGCTCGTGCGCGAGGACGGCCGGGAGGGCGACGTGTTCTCCCTGATCGGCCCCAAGCGCTACGACGCGCCGTGGAAGGAGATGGAGAACCAGGGCTGGATCGCCCCGGCCGACTGCGTCGAGGTCCGGGTGACCCTGACCGACGACGAGCGGCTGGCCTACGCGATGGCCGAGTCCGAGGAGCGCTACCGGTTCTGCGCGACCACGCCGTCTAAGAGCCGGGTGACCGAGGCGCTGGTCCGGCGGCACCCGGACGATCAGGTGCTGGTGATCGGCCAGTACATCGACCAGCTCGACGAGCTGGGCGAGCACCTGAACGCACCGGTGATCAAGGGTGAGACGAAGGTCAAGGAACGGGAGCGGCTGTTCCAGGCGTTCCGCGACAAGGAGATCCAGGTCCTGGTCGTCTCCAAGGTCGCCAACTTCTCCATCGACCTTCCGGAGGCGGCGGTGGCCATCCAGGTCTCCGGCACCTTCGGATCACGTCAGGAGGAGGCGCAGCGGCTCGGCCGCGTGCTGCGGCCCAAGTCCGGCGGGGGCGGGGCCCGCTTCTACTCGGTGGTCAGCCGGGACACGGTCGACCAGGAGTTCGCCGCGCACCGGCAGCGGTTCCTGGCCGAACAGGGCTATGCCTATCAGATCATCGACGCGGACGACGTGCTCGCCGGCGATTAGCGTCACAAGGCGAACACGCCGTCATCTGTGTCAATCAGGTCCACGAAATACCGCAGGCTTTCGACAAAGAAACCACCCCCTCGCTAGGCCGCGACGGCCACTGGCGACATACCCCATGATCTGCGTGAGTCACCGGATTTGCCCGGGTTTTTCGCTATTTTGAGGCAGAATCACGGAGGGTGTCAGCGTAGTTACCGAAATGCCGACCGATTGGGCCGCCGAACCCCCTTTCACCGGCTCCGGGGTGGTCACCCGCGGGCCACGGAGGCCGGGAGGACCGCCTCGCCGGGAGATCCCGGAGACGGCCGGGCGCCCGCCGCGCGACGGACGGCGGGCCCCGCCGGTGGAGCGGAACCCCTGACGCCCGCACCCCTCCGGCCTGCCCGGACGCGGCCGGGCGGGCGGCCTCCGAGGTCCGGTCGGCCCCGCGTCCCACCGGACGGAGAGATCACCCGGCCGGGCGGAGGGAGAGCCGGGCGGCTCCGGGCACGGGACGTAGAAGATTGGACACGCTCGGTATATCGGGATGGTCCGCGCGATTCTCCGGGAAACCACCCCGCCAGGCGGTTAATCCTTTTGAGCGAGTGAAGGCGGGCCGGTAAGCTAGCCGATTCGCTGCCTGATGACCTACCACCTCCGTTTATCGAATGGGAGGCGCTTCCGCGTGCCCGCACATCAATTGGCCCCCGACATAACCGGCGACCCGGCCGACACCCTCGCCGCCGAACGCGCGCACCTGGCCGCATCCAGGGCCGCCCTGCGCGCCATGCGCGAACACGCCCAGTCCCTGTCCTCCGACGCCGCCGGAGACTGGGTCTCGCAGCAGATCCTGCAGGCCCTGCTGGACCAGCGGGTGGCGGCGCTCGCCGACCACTCCGGCACCCCCCTGTTCTTCGGCCGCCTCGACCGGGACGCGGACGACGACCTCCCCGGCACCGTCTACGTCGGGCGCAGGCACGTCCACGACGACCGCAGCCGCCCCCTGGTGATCGACTGGCGGGCTCCGGTCTCCCGGGCCTTCTACCAGGCCAGCCCGGCCGACCCGATGGGCGTGGCGCTCCGCCGGCGCTTCGGCTACCACGGCGGGGACCTGACCGCCTACGAGGACGAGCCGCTCGACCAGGGCGGCGCCCCGCAGCACAGCAGGATCCTCACCGAGGAGATCGAGCGGCCCCGCTCCGGCCCGATGCGCGACATCGTCGCGACCATCCAGCCCGACCAGGACGAGATCGTCCGGTCCGAGCTCGGCCAGACCGTCTGCGTGCAGGGCGCGCCCGGCACCGGGAAGACCGCCGTCGGCCTGCACCGGGCGGCCTACCTGCTCTTCACCCACCGGGAGAAGCTCGCCCGCTCCGGCGTGATGATCGTCGGCCCGAACCGGGCCTTCCTGTCCTACATCTCCTCGGTGCTCCCCGCGCTGGGCGAGGTCAAGGTCGACCAGACCACGGTCGCCGGGATCCTGGGCGACCACTCCGCCCCGGAGGACCCCGCGGTCAGTGCGGTGAAGGGAGACGCCAGGATCGCGCCGGTGCTCAGGCGCGCCCTGTGGATGCACATCGTCAAGCCCACCGAGGGCGTGCTGTTCACCAAGGGCGTCAACCGCTACCGGGTGGCCGACCACGAGGTCCGCGAGGTCGTCGCCGCGCTCCGCGGGACCACCCGTTACGGCCCCGGCAGGGCGGCCCTCGCCCAGCGGCTGGCCCACCTGGTGCTCGTCCGGATGGAGCAGCGCGGCGAGTCCCCCGACGACCGGGTGCAGGACGCGGTGGCGCGCTCCAAGCCGGTCAAGCAGCTCGTGGACCAGGTGTGGCCCAAGCTGACCCCCCAGCAGGTGCTCCACCGGCTCTTCAGCGACCCCGAGTTCCTCGCCGCCGCCGCCAAGGACGACCTCACCGCCGCCGAGCAGGCCCTGCTCCTGTGGGCCAGACCGGCCAAGTCCCACCGCTCGGCGAAGTGGTCGGCCGCCGACGGCGCGCTGATGGACGAGCTCGGCGACCTGATCGAACGGACCGCGCCGCTGGGGCACCTGGTCGTGGACGAGGCCCAGGACCTGTCGGCGATGCAGTTGCGCGCCCTCGGCCGGCGCTGCCGTACCGGCTCGGCCACCGTCCTGGGCGACCTCGCCCAGGGCACGACCCCCTGGTCGGCCCGCTCCTGGAGCGAGGTCCTCACCCACCTGGGCTTCGAGGACGGCGCGGTCACCGA
Source organism: Streptosporangium sp. NPDC003464 (assembly GCF_053588315.1). Taxonomy (NCBI): domain Bacteria; kingdom Bacillati; phylum Actinomycetota; class Actinomycetes; order Streptosporangiales; family Streptosporangiaceae; genus Streptosporangium; species Streptosporangium sp. NPDC003464. The sequence continues at coordinate 51,862 of NZ_JBSFPS010000022.1, forward strand.
GCTGACGCTCGGCTTCCGTGTCCCCCGTGAGGTGCTCGACTACGCCGCCAGGCTGCTGCCCGCCGTCGCCCCGGGCCTGGCCGCCCCCCGGTCTCTCCGTCCCGGCCTGGGCTCCCTGTCGGTACGGCCCGCCCCCGACCCGGCCGCCGCGCTCGCGCAGGCGGTGCGGGAGGCGCTCGCCCGGGAGGGGTCGATCGGCGTCATCGTCCCGGACGCCTCGGTCGCGGCCGTGTCGGAGTCGCTGTCCCAGCTGGACCACCGCGTGCTGAGCCCCGACTCGGTGGAGGAGCACCGCCTGCTGGTCATCCCGGCGACCCTGGCCAAGGGTCTGGAGTACGACCACGTCATCGTGGTCGAACCGGCCGACATCGTGGACGCCGAGCCGCGCGGCCTGGCCCGCCTCTACGTGGTCCTGACCCGGGCGGTCACCTCCCTGACCGTCCTGCACACCAGGGAGCTCCCCGCGCAGCTCTGCTAGTTTCCGGCCCATGGGAATCAATGTCCGGAACGGGGAGCTCGACGACGTCGACGCGCTGCTGTCCTTCTGGCTCGGAGCCGCCGAGGGGACCGACCGGCACGACGACCCGGCCAAGGTGGTCGCGCTCATCGAGCGCGACCCCGAGGCCGTTCTCATCGCGGAGGTCGACGGGGAGATGGCCGGCACCCTGATCGCGGGCTGGGACGGCTGGCGCGCCCACCTCTACCGGCTGGCGGTGGCCCCCGGCCGCCGCCGCCAGGGGATCGGGACCGCCCTGATCCGGGCCGCGGAGCAGCGTTTCGCACAATTCGGCGCTTTCCGCGCCGACGCTATGGTCCTGCACGACAATGTCCTGGCCCATCGCGCCTGGGGCGCCGCCGGTTATGCTCCCCAGCCGCAGTGGTCGCGCTGGGTCAAGGCCCTGAGTTAGGACACCCGGCCCGATTGCCCGCGATTCCCGCGCGGACCGCGTTTCCCCGTGGGGACAGCGTCTTGACCGGCTGCCGGCCGCGTAGAAAAGAACGTTGTTCGGTCCTTTGGGCCCGGCTGAACGGCTTCATCCGGCGGACACGAACCCCTTTGACGGGAGACCCGCCTCTTTGATGAAGGGCGGCGCCCGGACGGACAACGGCGCACCGCCGCGGTGGCGGGTGTTCGACCGGCGGCGCCGGTGAACGCGGAAAGAGGCGACCCCGGACACCGGGGACGCCTCTTTCTGGGAAAGCTCCGGACTTAGAAGTCCATGTCGCCGCCGCCGGGCATGGCGGGAGCGGCACCGGCCTTCTCGGGCTTCTCGGCGATGACGGCCTCGGTGGTCAGGAACAGCGCCGCGATGGACGCCGCGTTCTGCAGGGCCGAACGCGTCACCTTGGCCGGGTCGATGATGCCCGACTCGAACATGTTGACGTACTCGCCGGAGGCGGCGTTCAGGCCCTCACCCGGGGTGAGGTTGCGCACCTTCTCCACCACGACGCCGCCCTCGAGGCCGGCGTTGACGGCGATCTGCTTCAGCGGCTCCTCCAGAGCCTTGCGGACGATCGCGGCACCGGTGGCCTCGTCGCCCAGCAGCTCCAGCTTGTCGAAGGCCTTGGCGCCGGCCTGCAGCAGCGCCACGCCACCGCCGGGGACGATGCCCTCCTCGACGGCCGCCTTGGCGTTGCGCACCGCGTCCTCGATGCGGTGCTTGCGCTCCTTGAGCTCGACCTCGGTCGCCGCGCCGGCCTTGATGACGGCCACGCCGCCGGCCAGCTTGGCGAGGCGCTCCTGGAGCTTCTCGCGGTCGTAGTCGGAGTCGGTGTTGTCGATCTCGGCGCGGATCTGGTTGACCCGGCCGGCGATCTGCTCGGCGTCGCCGGCACCGTCGACGATGGTGGTCTCGTCCTTGGTGACGATGACCTGGCGGGCGCGGCCGAGCTGGTCGAGCGTGGTCGACTCCAGCTTCAGGCCCAGGTCCTCGCTGATGACCTGCGCGCCGGTCAGGATGCCGATGTCGCCCAGCATGGCCTTGCGACGGTCACCGAAGCCGGGAGCCTTGACCGCGACCGAGCGGAACAGGCCACGGATCTTGTTGACGACCAGGGTGGCCAGGGCCTCGCCCTCGATGTCCTCGGCGATGATCAGCAGCGGCTTGCCGGCCTGCACGACCTTGTCGAGGACCGGGAGCAGGTCCTTGTTGGCGGAGACCTTGGAGTTGACGACGAGGATGTAGGGGTCGTCGAGGACGGCCTCCATACGCTCCGGGTCGGTCACGAAGTAAGGCGAGATGTAGCCCTTGTCGAAGCGCATGCCCTCGGTGAGCTCAAGCTCCAGGCCGAAGGTGTTGCTCTCCTCGACGGTGATGACGCCTTCCTTGCCGACCTTGTCCATCGCCTCGGCGATCATCTCGCCGATCTGCGGGTCGCCCGCGGAGATGGAGGCGGTGGAGGCGATCTGCGCCTTCGTCTCCACGTCCTTGGCCAGCTTGGAGAGCTCCTCGCTGACGCGCTCGACGGCGGCCTCGATGCCCTTCTTCAGCGACATCGGGTTGGCGCCGGCGGCGACGTTGCGCAGACCCTCGCGTACCAGGGCCTGGGCGAGCACGGTGGCGGTGGTGGTGCCGTCACCCGCGACGTCGTCGGTCTTCTTGGCGACTTCCTTGACGAGCTCGGCCCCGATCTTCTCCCACGGGTCCTCGAGCTCGATCTCCTTGGCGATGGAGACACCGTCGTTGGTGATGGTGGGGGCGCCCCACTTCTTCTCCAGGACGACGTTACGGCCCTTGGGGCCGAGGGTCACCTTGACGGCGTCCGCGAGCTGGTTCATACCGCGCTCGAGACCGCGCCGGGCGTCCTCGTCAAACGCGATCATCTTGGCTGCCATACGGCTAGACCTCCCAAACGCAGGGTGGCTTGCACCAGATCGAGCCGACGCCCGCGACGGCATGTGGACCCGCGACTCCGTTCGGCGGGTCCCATCGTCTCGATCCAGGGTTGGCACTCTCCAACAGGGAGTGCCAACGAACTGTTTAGCACTCTACCCTGCCGAGTGCAAGCTGTGGGGCCCTGACCTGCACCCAGCTTAGAACGAGGTCCCGCCTTCACGGCGAAGGCCCGGCCCGCCGGCTGCGCGGCGAGCCGGGCCGACCGCCGGAAGATCCACGCGGACTGCGCTGCCGCGGGATCCACCGACGTTTCCCGACGAATGGACGGAAAGGGGTGCGTCAGACCGCCCGGACGGATTCCGCCTGGGGGCCCTTCTGGCCTTGAGTGATCTCGAACTCGACCCGCTGGCCCTGCTCGAGCGCACGATAGCCATCCATCATGATCGCGGAGTAATGGACGAACACATCCTTACCACCGTCTACCGCGATGAAGCCGTAGCCCTTGTCCGCGTTGAACCATTTGACGGTGCCTTGCGCCACTTCTGACTCCTCTTACTGGACTTGAGGACGCCGCCCATTCCTCTCGCGAAGTCCTCAATCTCCGAGGCGTAGACATCGCCTACGTCGATCGTTCTCGACCATACCTGTGGGACACCATAGGGCAACAGAGTCAATCAGCAAACTACCCCTTTACATACGCATTCAGGGGCGGAGCAGAGTTTTGCCGGTACGATTAATTGGTTAAAAATTGCATCATATCCCCAGGTCAGCAGAGGCGATCTTCCCCGCGAAACACGACACCCGCACGCGGCCGGGCCGCGTGCGGGTGTCAGGGAGAGGCGGGGTGGGCGCGCGGAGGCGCCGGGGGTCAGCCCCCCGCGACCGCCGGAATGATGGAGATCTGGACGCCGGACGGCGTGGCCGTGTCGAGGTTGTCGGCGAAACGGACGTCCTCATCCCCGACATAGACGTTGACAAAACGCCGAATCTTGCCCGTTTCATCGAGAATGCGGGCGCCGATTCCGGGGTGGTCCGCATCGAGCTTCTGCAGAACCTCCCGGAGGGTCTCCCCCTCCGCGGTCACCTCGGCCGAGCCGCCGGTGTAGGTCCGGAGAATCGTCGGAATCCGCACAGAAACGCTCATTATTCAGTCCCTTTCACAAGTTTCTAGGCGATAGCCGTACGGAATGCGTCAAGAGACGGCCGGATGACCGCGGTGGGACGCGCCTGGTCCGCCACCGCGTCGAGGGTCTTGAGGCCGTCGCCGGTGTTGAGGACCACGGTCTCGCCCTCGGGGTCGAGCCGCCCGGAGGCGACCAGCTTGCGCAGCACGCCGACGGTGACGCCGCCCGCGGTCTCGGCGAAGATCCCCTCGGTCCTGGCCAGCAGCCGGATCGCGTCGACGATCTCGGCGTCGGTGACGTCCTCCACCGCGCCGCCGGTGCGCCGGGCGATGTCCAGCACGTAGGGGCCGTCGGCGGGGTTCCCGATCGCCAGCGACTTGGCAATGGTGTCCGGCTTGACCGGGCGGATCACGTCGTGGCCCGCCTTGTAGGCGGCGGAGACCGGGGAGCAGCCCTCGGCCTGGGCGGCGAAGATCTTGTATGGCCGGTCCTCGACGAGACCGAGCGCGATCAGCTCCTTGAACGCCTTGTCGATCTTCGTGAGCTGGGAGCCGGACGCGACCGGGATGACGATCTGGTCGGGGATCCGCCAGCCGAGCTGCTCGGCGATCTCGTAGGCCAGCGTCTTGGAGCCCTCGGCGTAGTAAGGCCGGAGGTTGACGTTGACGAAGCCCCACTTGTCGCCCAGCTCGTCACCGATGAGCTCCGAGCAGAAGCGGTTGACGTCGTCGTAGGTGCCCTCGATGCCGACGAGCTTGCCGCCGTAGACCGACGCCATGACGATCTTGGCCTGCTCCAGGTCCGCGGGGATGAACACGCAGGCGTCCAGCCCGGCCCGGGCGGCGGCCGCGGTCACCGCGCCGGCCAGATTGCCGGTGGAGGAGCAGGACAGGGTGTGGAAGCCGAAGTTGCGGGCCGCCTCGACCGCGATGGCCACCACGCGGTCCTTGAAGGAGTGGGTGGGGTTGCCGGAGTCGTCCTTCACGTGCAACGAGCGGATGCCCAGCTCACGGGCGAGGTTGTCGGCCTTGACGAGCTTGGTCCAGCCGGGCGCCAGGTTGGGCTTGGCGGCCACGTCCGCGGGGACGGGCAGCAGCGAGCGGTAGCGCCAGATGTTCGTCGGCCCCTCGGCGATCTGCTCCCGGGTCACGCGCCCGAAGTCGTAGGCGATCTCAAGGGGCCCGAAACACTCGATACAGGCGAAGCTGGGACCGAGGTCGTAGCGGGCGCCGCATTCGCGGCAGGACAGGGCCGCGGCGGGGCCGAAGTCGAGCGAGGTGGTGGTTTCAGTGCTTGCGAGCGCCATGAAGCGAGGCCTTTCCCTCATCTTCGTCTGCGACCACCCTGGCCGCAGACCGGAATTGGCACCTGTCCCGGCCGACCTCGTCAGATCACGAGTCTTGAACCGGGAGGGTTGCCGGGGCTTCGCAGGGCCGGTCCCTCCACCCCTCTGGATGAGCAAATATTCAGTTGGAACCTGGCGAGCAGGTCTTACGCACTCTACCCCGGCTTGCCTCCATCCTGACCAACCGTCTCACTGTTTGAGATGTAATGTGTTACCTGGCGGACAGTTTGCCGAGATCACGACGTCCGGGAGGCCGCCGCGCCGGGCGCCCGACGCGGCGGCCGGGCCGTCACGGCGCCCTGAAGCCCAGGGCGTAGGGGCCGGAGCCGCGTGAGGCGTACACGCGATAGCGGTAGTAACCCGGCGTGCCGGTGTAATCGATCTTCTCGTCGGGGCCC